>JAOUHG010000064.1 GCA_029865265.1 Candidatus Krumholzibacteriia bacterium
AACCCATGAATCTCAGTCTACTGGAATCCATGCCCATTCCCGCGGTCTACGCGGTCGTCGTTCTGTTGATGCTGGTTGCTTGCGAGATCGGCCATCAGTTCGGCAGCCTGGTGCAACGCCGCACCGCGGAGGTGATCCCCGCGTCCATGGGTCCCATGGTCGGGGGGCTGCTGGGCATGCTGGCGTTCGTTCTGGCCATGACCTTCAACATGGCTGCTTCCCGCTACGATCTCAAGAGAACCAACGTCCTCGAAGAGGCCAACGCCATCGGCACCGCGTACCTGCGTTCGGATCTGATCGACGCGCAGCACGGGGCTGAGGTCAAGAGCCTGCTGCGGGAGTACGTCGACATCCGCCTGCAGGCGGCAAGTGGCGCCGCCGACCTGAATGCCGTCTTGCGGCGCTCGATCGAAATCCACCAACTCCTGTGGGCCGAGGTGTCGGCGGCGGCGCTGGGCGCCCCCAGTGCCAATACCTCGCTGATGGTCCAGGCGACCAATGCGGTGATCGACATGCACGAGACGCGGGTGAACGCCGCGGTCCATAGCCGGATTCCACGCACCATCTGGGTTGCGCTGTTCGCCATTTCCACCCTCACCATGCTGACCATGGGCACGCAGACCGGCCTCACCGGCAAGCGGGCGCTGGTGGCGGTGCTTCCCCTGTCCCTGGCATTCGCAGCGCTCATCGTGCTCGTGGTGGATCTCGACCGGCCCCAGAAGGGATTGATCAAGGTCAGCCAGCAGGCGATGGTCGATCTTCAACGTGGCATCGGCAGCCCGTCGCAATAGGCACGCGCCGGGCCTCGCGCTGCGCCTCGCGGCCCCGTACCTCGCGGTGGGTGTGTTCTGGTGCCTGTTCGAGAACGCGTGGCTCGCCATTCTCGCCTACCACGCGCAGATCATCGGGTGGGCGTGGGGAAGCCGCCCCGATTTTTCGAAGCCCCACTTTACCCCGACGACGGCGTTCGTCCTGCTCGCGGTCCTCGCCGGCCCCGCGCTCTACATCGTGCTGCCGCACATTGTGCGTGTCGATCTTGCGTTGTGGCTCGCGCGCTATCACCTGACCGGCGCGAATCTGTTAATAATGGTTCCGTACTTCGGGCTCGTTCACCCGCTGCTCGAACAGATCCACTGGACACCGCTGCGCGCGCGCACGCGGTTCGCACACGCCGCCTTCGCGGGCTATCATCTGCTGGTGCTGGCGTCGTTGCTCACCGCGCCGTGGCTGGCGCTGTGCTTCGGGGTGTTGTGGCTGGCGTCGTGGATGTGGGCGCGCACCACGCGCGTCGGCGGGAGCCTGCTGCCCGCGACGGTATCGCAGGCCCTCGCGGACCTGGGCATTGTGCTGGCGGCGGTGGTTCTCGCCGCCTGACCTCGATGGCGGCGTTGGATGCCGCGGGCATTTGGTTCTGGCGCACGGGAACCCGGCGGTGCCCGTCGCCGTAGACATACCGTACCCCGGCCGCGGGAAGGCATAGCGGCTATGAAACACCGCCTGAGATCGACCCTCATCCTGCTCCTCGTGGCCGGCGCCGCCACACCCCTGGCGGCCGGCACGGGGGGTGACCCTGAATCGACACGATCCCTCTTCCCCCTGGACGGCCGCCACGGCATCTGGCTGCGGGCCGGCCTGCTGAGTTCCATCACCGTGGAAAGCAACTTGTCCACCGGCAGCGTCAGCTCGGAGGTTCGCGACGACGGCCCGTTCTTCAGCATTGGCTACGAATACTGGGTGAATCCCGAATGGAGCGTGGGAGTCGACCTGAGCTTCGTGGATGCGGGTGCGAGCAGCACCGTGGACGCGGGCGGGGTGACATCGGAGGCGGTGGGCGTCACCGCGGTTCTGTTTGGCGCGTCGTTCTACCCGCGCGGGCTCGCCATTGGTCCGTCGTTGCGGCCCTGTGCGTCGCTGGCGGCCGGCCCGTACATTGGGTCCGCCAGCAACAGCACGGCGGGGACCACCGTGACAAGCGAGACCGTTTCTGAGACGGCGGTGGGCCTGCGGGCGCAGATCGGCGCGGACGTGTTCTTCGGCGGACGATTCTCGACGGGGATCGCCCTGGGATATGCCTTCGTATCCGACTTCGACCAACCCATCGGCAGCCACACCAACTACAGCGGTCCGGAGTTCTCCCTGGGTCTGGGTATTCTGCTGGGCGCGGCACGCTAGTGTGCCGCCGCCGAAAAACGTGCGGAAACGGGGCCGACAGCCCCGGCGCCGGGGTGTAGACTCGCAGGGGCCGCGCGGGAGTGAGTCATGACGACACTGGGACAGCTTTCCCTCTACGAAGAAATCATGCTGCTGGCGCTGAGCAACCGGAAGGGCACCGTGGGCGTGACCTTCCTGGAACAAGGTGTTGCCGGCGCCATCCTGGCCGAGTTGCTGCTCGCCGGGCGCATCGCACTCGACAGCAAGAAGAACAAGTTCGTCGAGCTGCGCGACCGGACCTCCACCGGAGACCCCATCGTCGACGAAGGACTGGCCAGGATTGCATCGGCAAAGAGACGCGCCGCCCTGCAGACCTGGGTGATGCGACTGGCCGGTATCAAGAAGCTCCGTCACAAGGCGGCGCGGCAGTTGTGCCGCCGGGGCATTCTGCGTGCCGACGAAAACAAGATCGCGTTCATTTTCACGCGCAAGGTCTATCCGGAGATCGATCCGCGGCCGGAGCGCGAGATGGTGGAGCGAATGCGGGCCGCCGTGCTTTCGGACCGGGTTGACCCGCGCACGGTGACGCTGATCGCGCTGGCCGATGGCCTGGGCGTGCTGGGGGCGACGATCGGCAAGCGGGAAGCAAAGGACCACAAGAAGCGCATCAAGCAGATCATCCAGGGAGACCCCACCGGAAAGGCCACCAAGGACGCCATCGAGGCGTGCCGCACCGCGGCGATGGTGACCGTGATGGCCGGGTCCACGGGCTGAAGGGGGAGCCGGACGCAGTGCTGGCCGGATGTCACGCGCATGGGTTAGTATTCGCGCCACGGAGGTGATCGTGTCGATGCACAGCCTGGTTCGCGCCGTCGTCTTGCTTGCGTGCCTGTCGTGTTCCACCGCGCGTGATCCCAGCGAGGCCGTCTACACCGGCAAGTCTGCGGAGTTGCACGTAAGGCTGCAGGGGCAGAAGGTGAGCGCGGGTGAGAACCTCACCGCCGTGATCTCCATCAACAACCACGGCCAGCCACCGCACCGTCTCGACTTCGGAACCGGGTGCCAGTTCACCTGGGTCATCACCACGCCGGACAGCGTGACCTTTTCCACGCGCTGCATCATGTGCGCACAGGCGCCCACGTTCATCATTCTGGCCGGAACGCTCTATACCGCGTCAATCACCGTGCCCACCAGGCGTTTGTGCGAACTGCCGTGGCCGTTCAAGGACGACGTGATCCCCGCGGGGCAATACACGCTCACCGTGCACGCCATCGGCTATGAGGACCAGCTCGCCACCGAACCGGTTCCGTTCGAGATCGTGGAGGAGTCCGGCAAGTGAACAGAGATGTGCACCCTGGGGGGCGAAGATGACGCTCCATGAACTGCTCGATTTTGACTACGGCGCGGACGGTGATCGCGTGCTGCAACGCATGCTCGCCGCCGGGGCCGACCCGGACCAGCGCGCGGGTTCCAACGGCGAGACGCCGCTGCACGTGGCCGCGCGCCGCCGCCGCGTGGCGGCGACCACCATTCTGTTGTCGCACGGCGCGGATGCGGACGCGAAGAACGCCGGGGGCAAGACCGCCTACGCGCACGCCATTCGCCGCGGGTTCGACGACATCGTGGCGGTGCTGGAGGCACACGGCGCCGACACCACGCTCAACGAAGCCGACCGCTTTGCGGTGGCGGTCATCCGCGGTCAGCTGGCGGAAGCGCAGCGGATCCTTGCCACGAACCCGCGCGTGGCGCGCACGGGCAACCCGGAAGAGGATCGCCTGTTCGCCGACGTGGCCGGGCGCGGCGACGTGCGCGCGGTGGAACTGCTCATCCAGGCCGGCGCCAGCCTCACCGCCACCGGTCTGGACACGGGCACACCGCTGCACCAGGCGGCGTCGTTCGGTCAGCCGGAGAACGCCCGCCTCCTTATAGACGCGGCCGCCCCGCTGGATATCTTTGAGCCCACCCACCAGGCCAGCCCCCTGCACTGGGCCGTGCATGGCTCGCGGCACTCCGGCGACGCGGACCGCCGCCAGGCCGCCTACGTGGAACTGGTCGAAATGCTCCTCGCCGCGGGCTCGAGCCTGCGCTATCCGGACGAACCGCCCGGGGAGGAGAAGTACATCCGCCGCATGCTGGAGGACGCGTCGCCGCGGGTTCGTCTGACGCTGGAAGCGTGGCTCCGGAAGCCGCGATAACGGGGACTGGACTTGGTGTTAGTTTCTAGTACACGAAAGGGTTGATGCCGAATGAATCGAGCCAGGATGATCATGACGAGCGTGGCGCTCACGGTGGTGTGTGCCATGCCCACTCTTGCGCAGCAGGCTGCGCAGGAGTTGGACCGGACCGTGCTTCCCATCAAGGAGCCCAAGCGACCGGTCTACACCGAACTCGACGTGCGCAACGCAACGCCGCCGCCGCGCTTTCAGGTGACCGCACCCGAGGGCGCGCCCAACGTGGTCATCATCCTCATCGACGACGTCGGTTTCGGTGCGCCGGGAACCTTCGGTGGCCCGGTGCCCATGCCCACGCTGGATGCCCTTGCCCAGGCCGGGCTTCGCTACAACAACTTCCACACCACCGCGCTGTGCTCGCCCACGCGCATGGCGCTCAAGACCGGGCGCAATCACCACGAGGGTGAAACCGGCTCCATCATGGAGACCGCCACCGCCTTCCCCGGCAATACCGGGCGGCTGCCCAACAGCGTGGCCACCGTGTCCGAGATGCTGCAGCTCAACGGCTACAGCACGGGTGCGTTCGGCAAGTGGCACGAGACGGCGCCCTGGGAGGTAAGCGTGTCGGGCCCCTTCGCCCGCTGGCCCACCAACCAGGGCTTCGACAAGTTCTACGGCTTCATCGGCGGTGAGACCAACCAGTGGGCCCCGTTCATCTACGACGGCACCCACCAGGTGGAACTGCCCGACGATCCCAACTACCACTTCCTGACCGACATGACCGACCAGACGGTGGCGTGGGTCAAGCATCAGCAGGCACTCACGCCCGGAAGGCCGTTTCTGGTGTACTACGCGCCGGGCGCGACGCACGCACCGCACCACGTTCCGAAGGAGTGGATCGCCAAGTGGAAGGGCAAGTTCGACCAGGGCTGGGACAAGGTGCGCGAAGAGACGCTGGCGCGGCAGATCAAGCTGGGCGTGGTTCCCAAGGGAACCAAGCTTGCCGGAAAGCCCGAGGCCATCAAGGACTGGAAGGCACTCTCGGATGACGAGAGGAAGCTCTTCGCGCATCAGGCGGAGGTGTTTGCCGCCTACCTCGAAATGACCGACCACGAAATCGGCCGCGTCATCGGGGCCATCGACGACGTCGGCCAGCTGGACAACACGCTCATCTTCTACATCGTGGGCGACAACGGATCCAGCGCCGAAGGCGGAATGAACGGACTCTTCAACGAGATGACGTACTTCAACGGTGTTGCGGAGAACGTGCCCGACCTGCTCAAGGTGATGGACAAGTGGGGCGGTCCGGAGACCTATCCGCACATGGCGGCCGGCTGGGCGGTGGCGTTCGATGCGCCCTTCATGTGGACCAAACAGGTGGCGTCGAGTTTTGGCGGCACCCGCAACGGCATGGTGGTCCACTGGCCCAGGGGCATCAAGGCCAAGGGACAGATCCGCAGCCAGTTCCACCACGTCATCGATGTGACGCCCACCATTCTCGAGGCGGCGGGTTTGCCCGAGCCCAATGTGGTCAACGGCACCATCCAGGCGCCCATCGAGGGTGTCAGCATGTCGTACACCTTCGAGGATCCCAAGGCGAAGGACCGGCACACCACGCAGTACTTCGAGATCTTCGGAAACCGCGCCATCTACCACGACGGCTGGCTGGCCGGGACGGTGCACCGGGCGCCCTGGGAGTACACGCCGCGCCACCCGTTGGCGGAAGACGTCTGGGAGCTCTACGACGTGCGCTCCGACTTCAGCCTCAGCAAGGATCTCGCGGCCAAGAACCCGCAGAAGCTGGCCGAGATGCAGGCGCTGTTCATGACCGAGGCCGCGAAGTTCCACGTGCTGCCCATCGACGATCGCACCTTCGAGCGCTTCGACGCGGCCGCCGTGGGCCGCCCGGATCTGATGCAGGGACGCACCTCACTCACGCTCGCCGAGGGCATGACGGGAATGAGCGAGAACGTGTTCCTGGACGTGAAGAACAAGTCGGTCACCATCACCGCGGACGTCGTGGTGCCTGCGGGCGGTGGCAACGGGGCCATCATCGTGCAGGGCGGCCGCTTCGGCGGCTGGGCGCTGTACGTCAAGGACGGCCTGGTGGGCTACGACTACAACTTCCTCGGACTGGACCGCTTTACCGTCATGTCCAAGACACCGCTGGCCGAGGGCAAGTCGACCATCCGCTTTGAGTTCGCCTACGATGGCGGGGGCAAGGGCAAGGGTGGCATGGGAACGCTCTTCGTCAACGACCAGAAGGTCGCCGAGGGTCGCATCGAGCACACGCAGGCGGTCATCTTCTCCGCGGATGAAACCGCGGACGTGGGTATCGATCTGGCCACACCGGTGGTGGAAGTCATCGGCTCAGAGGCGAAGTCGAAGTTCACGGGTCACATTCCCAGGGTGACGGTGGCGGTGAAGTAGCGCCGGGAACCGTGCGAACGGCCCGGTTGTCAACGAACCATACGACGCTGGATATTCCGGCCAAGTCGGTGAAGCTGTCGGCCGAGACGTTCGACTGGATCAAACAGGAGTAGGAGGTCGGGTGCGATGAAGAAGCTCGCTTGCATCGTCGTTGTGATAGCGGTAGTGGGTGCAACCGTCGGCTGTGCGCATCGCTATGCGGTTACCGTGGACGGTCCCCGCGGCCGTGGTGCGGACGCGGAACTGGCCATCCAGGAGATGCTGGTGCGCAACCTGGTGGCGGGTGAACCCGCGGGTGAGACGGTGCTGGTCTCGTTCGGGGGATCGAAGGACAATCCCGTCGACCCGCCCGACGCGTTCCTGGAACGCATGACGGACCTGCCGGTGTCGCTGCGGCCGGTTTCCCAGTTCGACACCGCCATATCCGCCGACGCGGTTCTGGTGGAGATCAAACCCATCCAGTGGGACTCGGATACGGTGGCGACGGTGGCGCTGAAGCGGGTGCGCTTTGGCGTGGGTGCCTCAGACGGCTTCCTGGCCAGCGTGAGATGGGACGGCGGCGCCTGGAGCATCGCCGGGACCTCGAAGCACTGGAACACCTAGGGTTGTGGCCGGGAGATTGTCCCTGCGCGGAGCGTAGCCGCGCCGTCCTGCCCGAGGCACTCTTTAGAACGCGTACGTCAGTTCGTGCGCCCGATTGACCCGTAGCGCACGGGTCTCCACGTGCCGGCGATAGTACGCTTGCCATCGCTCCGAGAGCCTGGCCTTCTCAAAGAACAACCTCTCCTTCAGCAGATCACGAAGCCGCCACGGACGGCTCGCCACACCCACAAGCATCGCCGAGGTGACGCGGGTCCCCTTCTCACGCCGGCGCTTCATGTAGTTACGCCACACCTGGAAAATCGCGAGTTTTTCGATCGACGCCTGCCGCCGCTTCGCCCACGCAATCGTCTCCCGCTTGTGCGCCGCCGTGCTGTGGCG
>JAOUHG010000065.1 GCA_029865265.1 Candidatus Krumholzibacteriia bacterium
TGCCGCGAGCGCTTCCGTTTTCCGGAGGGGACGCTCGCGCGGGACACCACGCGCCTGCGCAAGCCGCACGTGGTGCGCAAGCACGTGCGCCGCAAGCTCCACCAGCAGCACGTGGTCATGGGGCGCCGGACGTTCTCGTTCCTCGACGAGCGCCGCTACCCGATGATGGTGCTGAACGCGATGATGGGCGGCGGGATGAGCTCGCGGCTGTTCCAGAAGGTGCGCGAGGAGCTGGGGCTCGCCTACAACGTGTTCACGTACCTGGACCACTCGCGCGACACGGGGATGTTTGCCGCGTACATGGCGGTCAATCCCGGCAACGTGAAGAAGGCGATGAAGGCGGTGGCGGCGGAGTTTGCGGATGCGCGCAACGGCGGCCTGACCGCCGCCGAACTGGACGACACCAAGGAGCACATCAAGGGACGCATCCTGCTGGGGCTGGAGACCTCCACCTCGCGCATGATGCGCCTGGCGCGCAACGAGATCAGCTACGGCTACCAGATTCCGGAGCGCGAACTGATCGACCGCATCGACTCGGTGTCGCTGGACGACGTGCGCACGCTGGCGCGCGAGCTCTTCGACGTCGAAACGTTCACCACCATCTCGCTGGGGCCGTCGGCCGCGGGGGTGTAGCGCCCGCTACTTGATCAGCGTCATTTTCTTGGTCTCCGTGAACGAGCCCGCGACCAGCCTGTAGAAGTATACGCCCGTGGAGACGGCCGAGCCGTTGTCGTTGCGGCCGTCCCAGACCACCCGATAGACCCCACGATCGCGCCGGTCGTTGACCAACTCGCGCACCCGCCGCCCCGCGACGTCGTAGATCACGAGGCTCACCTTTCCCGGCGCCTTCATCGAGAACGCCATCGTCGTGGTCGGATTGAAGGGATTGGGGAAGTTCTGTTCCAGCCGGTTGTGGTAGATGCGCTCGACGAGGGGATCGACCACGCGGCCGAGTGTTCCCACACCGGCCATCCGGGCGGCGGCCGCAGCCGCTCCCGATGACTCCACGAGTACATCTCCCACCGTCAGATCGAACTCGCCTTCCCCGATCACCACGGGGTCGCTCCCGCTCACGTCAAACACGAGCCGCCCCAGATGCGCGCTGGCGCCGGTGAACGGCTCGGAGAGCCGGACCCCGAAGAAGTGCTGCAGCAGGCCGTCGCGCTCGACCGGCGCCGATAGCACGAGCCCGATCGGATTCTCCGCGGGCTGCCAGGATACGAACGAGACCCGCTCGTTTGCGGGGAGGATCGAGAAGACCGCCGCGGTGACGCCGGTGAACTCCTCCACATCCACATCGACATAGAGCCGGTGCGTGGTCGCCGTGGGGTACTCCTCGGTGAACTGGAGCCTCACCGTGGCACTCGACAGTGCAAGCTGCTGGACCATGTTCGCGAGGCCGTGAGTGCTCGTGTGACCGTAGTGCGCCCCGAAGAACGCGAAGTCGGCCGCACCCACGTCGTTGTCCGCGTTGATGTCCACCGAAGCATCGTAGGGCTTGGGTGGGGACTGGTAGTGCGCGCTGAACTTCGCCCAGTCCGCCACGGTTATCTGCCCGAACTGGGCCACCGCGTCCATCGATCGCACGTTCACCGCGGCCTGGGTCGTGAGCGGATATCCGTTCAGGAGGACGGCAACCGGGTCGTCGATACAATAGTAGCCGAACTCGGTGTGCTTGATCGTGGTGTCGTAGTCGGGGGACTCGGCCGGAGCGGTCGCGGTCACCAAGCTGTCGTTGTCCATGACCTTCGCGGCGAGCCCGGCGATGTCCAGGCGAATCTCGCTCGCGCCGACGTCCCGCGTCAGAACGCTTTCATCCAGATCCACAGTGATAACAAGCGTATCCGCATCACCGGCTGGGCATCCCCGGACGAGGCTGCTCGTGGTAACCGTCGCGGCCGGCGCGCATTCAACCGGAAGAGCGCCAACCCGCTCCGAGAAATGCGGCCCGCGTGCTGCCGGAGAGAACGCATAGAGCGAGTAGTCTCCATTCTCCGCATCACAGAAAGCCGGGTTCTCGTTCCAGACTGCCTGGCCGGCAGTCACCCACCCGGCATCCGTCACCGAGCCGGAAGCCGTCGCATTTCCGTAAAGCACCGAATTCGAGACGGTGGCGGAGCCCGACCAGCCGCTCTCCGAGCGGACCGCCGGACCTCCGTTGAACGCCACCACGCACTTGTCGAACGCGGGTGTGCTTGCCCCGGCAGCAGCGAGTGCCGAGCCGGCATTGTCCGCGACCGTGCACTTGGTGAACGCGGTGGTGCCCGCGTCCGTATTGATGGCTGAATTGGAGTCCGTGTTCTCAGTGATCAAGCAGCCGCTGGCGGTGATCCCCGCGTGTGCGTCGATGGCAACACCGCAATCGGTGACAGTGCAATTCGTCAATGTGATTGCCCCGTCGTTCTCTATCGCGTGGGTGGCATTCTTGATCACGACATTTGAGAGGCTGGCAGTACCCGTTGACGCGACCTTGATCCCGATCCAGTCGCTGTCAGTGGGATCGGAGTCGGTGAAGGACTCGAAAACCACAGGGTTCTCGGCGGTCCCATTCACGATGAGCGCGCCGTTCACGACAATCTGCACACGGTCCGTATCGGAACCAGCCTGCTCATGGTCGGGCGCAACGAACACGCTGCAGCCGGCAGCAATGGTCAGCGTTACCCCGGACTCGATCGTGAGGTCGCCGGAGATGTAATAGTTGCCGTCGCGGGTGTCGGTGGTGAGCCATGTTGTGCTGGTTGACATGTCGCCCCACTCTGTGAGGGCCCTATAAGCATTCACTTTGCCGTAGCCGTACATGAAGCTGTCAGCTTCGGCCCAGTAGTACTCGCATGACCTCAGGAGTCGATGTTTCACCTGTACGCTGTTCAAGCTTGGAAAGCGAGAACGAATGAGCGCGACGACACCCGTCACCTGCGGGGCAGCGAAGGATGTACCCTCTCCTGAGTAGGTAGTGATTTCATCTGGGGCGCAATTCGATCCAGTACACTGGGTATGACTATCCACTCTAATCCCGCGAGTAGTATCCGGCCCGACCTCTATTGGTGCCACGCAATCAACAAGCCGGCTATTCGTCTTGTACCTGCTGTATGCGACCCGCTCGGGCCCGGCAGGACCCGTTCTTGACATTCCACCGACCGACACTACCGAGGGATCTCTCGCGGGATAGAGTACACCCGAGCCTGCATTGACCGACGCATTTCCGGATGCGGCAACGATTACGCAGTCATAGCTTCCGTTTGGGTTCGTCACCTCGCCGATCGCCGTTACAAAATCCTCAACAAAGTCACCCATTGTTAGGCTTCCAACGCTCATGTTGATGACTCGACAAACTCTGCCCATAGCTCTCAAAGCGATGGCCGCCTGCCCAGAGCCGACGGCACAGAAAGCCCGGACATTGTACGCGGAACAATTGTGTGCGATGCCCACAATGTCGCTAAAAGTCTCCGTGGAGCCTGGACGCCGGGGTTTCAGGCGATCGAGCCTACCGAGGGCGATACTCGCGACCATTACCCCGTGGGGCTCCCTCGAAGTCACCTGCCATGAAATCGGTTTGCAGAGCTTCTCGGCCACTTCAAGATTCCAATTGTGCGGAACGCCGTACCAGAACGCACCCTCGCCGTTGTCGGCGCAGGTTCCGCAACCCGGTGACACATTTGTGCCGATGACGTTGTCGACAACCATGTCGCCGCCGCTCCCGCAGCCGCCTGATCCATCGTCGCAACCGTCCAAGTCGACGCGGTTCAGAACTCCTTTTGCTCCATGATCCTCGGCGTCCAGGTAGAATTGGGCGAAGTCGCTGTGAAGGCGCCACCCAGTCGTTCCGGTCGTGTCCACGAGGGTCCCGCCATCAAAGATACCGACAACAACGTCGGGGTCACCTTCCTCAATGGTCCACGCCTCCGGGGCGTCAATATCAGATTTGTCGCCAGCATCCGAATTATCGAGGTACCACTGGTCGTTGAACCGCGGGGTGTCCGTACCAGGTAGGGTCCGGACTGTGCCAAGGAGCTCGAAATATATCAGGCCGTTGGGTGTGACGCTCTCGAATTGGGCAAATTGAGAAAAGTCACCCGCGACATCAAGCGGGTCAGCTGATCCTGAGTAGAAGAGAAGGAAAGCTCTGTCGCTTGACGTGCTCAGACCGTAGTCGGGAGTGAGCTTGAGCATGAGTTGCCCGCCAATGCTCGCGAACAAGCTGTCCACTTGCGGCGATCCAACGCTTGCTGGGGAAGAGGCAATCTCGTTTTCGGCGGGCATGTACGGTTTAGCAAACGTAACGATCACGACGCCTTGCTCATAGTCGACTCCGGCCTCCAATGCGTACACCCCGGAAGGGACGGCCAATCCCATGCACATAGCTACAAGACCAGCAATACCGGAACGCATTTGTTACCTCCTCGGCTGCTGTGCTACACTAGGACAATCTATCGAAGGGGAGGGGAGTGCCTTGTGAGGTTTCTTGCCATCGCTCGTATCCCCTTTGTGCGGCAGGAGGTACTCTAACATGAATCGACGCGCCCTCACAGCCATGATAGGCATTGGGCTGATGACCGTGCCTCTCCTCTCGCTCGCCCAGCTCCCTGCAGATCTCTATTTGGCGACGACCGCTCCGGACGCGCTGATCTTGGGAGCATCAACTTTCCATCGGACGGCATACGGATTCGCGCAGGGGGACTTCAACGGTGATGGCAAGCCAGACCTTGCCGTGCTTTCCGATGGGGAGGACTCAGCTGACGGGTACGCGTTCGTCTCTGTTCTGTGGGGGCCGCCACCCCTTCAAACCACGACAGATCTCCTCACCTACGCCAACGTTTCGATTGTGAAAGCCCCACCCGGTGAACTCGGGTCGTTGTCACGACTGGTGGCCGGAGACTTCAACGGAGATGCAGTCGACGACATCGCTTTCAGCGCCCCTTGTCACTATTCGAACGGTAACTGCGATGGAACCGTCTATGTCGTGTTTGGCACGGTGTTGTTTCCCGACACGTTGGATCTGATCAGCGGCACTTCCCCCGGCTCTATGGTCCTGAGGGGAAGGACTGGTATCGGTGGCGCGCTGGGGATGATGCTTGACAGTGGGGACATTAACCGCGATGGGCTGGACGACCTCCTGATTTCGGCGCCTCTTGGCATTCCTCCCACAAGCGAGGTCTACATGCTCTGGGGTGCGACAGTGTTGCCTGATCAGATCTCGATGAACGACGCGGCGCCGGGTGTTACGCGTTTCATCGATTCAAGGACGTATCAGTCCTCGGGAAGAGGACTTGCGTGGGGCGATGTGGATGGTGACAAGTGGCCAGATCTAGTCATCGGTTCTCCCGGCGAGGGCCAGGACAACGGCGAAGTAACGATTCTTTTCGGAGGTGACGAATTCCCTGACTCGCTGCTGCTGGCAACCCAACCCCCGGGCTCAAAGCGTTTTCGCGGCGCTGGACTGCACGACCAGGCTGGTTACCGGGTGGCAGTTGTCGACATGAACGGAGACGGTTGTGGTGAACTCGTGGTGTCTTCATACAGGGCACAACCGAATGGTTGCGACGCATGCGGTGAAGTCGAAATAGTGCGCGGTGGGGCATCTCTTCCTGCGACCGCTGTTCTTGCACCATCGGAACTACCTATGCTGCGGCTGCTGGGTGACCCGACCATCAGCGTGGGCGCTCTGGGAGTGGAGCTTTCGACAGGCGACGTGAATGCCGATGGCTTTGGAGACGTCATGCTAACCACCAAGTCGGACCTTCTCAATCCGAGCAATGTGGGATATGTGAGCGTTGTTTATGGAACGTTCACCTTGCCCGATTCCATCCACGTGGGTTCTGGTCCGGGCGTTACACGCATCCATGGTGTCGGGCATGATGACCGCTTTGGCATGGGGCTCGCCGCATTCGACATGAATGGGGACGGAGTCGATGACTTGCTGCTCGGTGCTCCGTACGCCAGTCCGCTTGGGCGGTATCAGGCGGGCACTGCGTCTATTGTGTATGGGCAAGCGTGGAGTACGGGTGTTGCTTCTACCCCGGCGCTAAGGCTTCTTCCTAACAGGCCGAATCCGTTCAGCATTGAGACAACGATTGGGGTAACGCTACCTAATCAGTCGGAAATCGATGTTGCCATCTTTGACGCGCAGGGGCGGCTGGTTCGGCACGTTGCGGATGGCGTTGCCAAGATGGGCGAACACGCGTTTCGCTGGGATGGTCGTGATGAGCAGGGGCGATTGGTCGCGAGTGGCGTCTACTTCTGCAGGGTAAAGGCAAGCCAGCAGACAGCCGTAAGCAAATTGGTGCTCGTCCGCTAGCGCGGGCCACTCCCCTCTGGTCAATATTCTCCTTTCGAGACGAAACGGGCCGCGTCACACCGACGCGGCCTGTCTTGTTTCTTACGAGCAGCAACGACTAGCGGTACATCGCCTTGAGCCTTCCCCAGGTCGTCTGTTGGGTGGGGACGATGCACTGCGGCGCACAGTAGGCATCGGGGTTGACGTAGAGGGGGCCACGGGTGGGTGTCTGTTCGAGATCGAAGGTGCAGGTCTGCACGATAATGGCACCCAGCCACTCAAACTTCGGGTGTGCGACCAGTCCGCGTGATTCGTAGGGAGACCGGGACCTGCCGATTTCAACCCATCGAGTTTCCCTTCCGCAATGCTTTGTGGAAGATTCACCGCGCCCCAGAAAATGTGCAGAAACGCTTTCAGGTCCGGAGGGAACTGCTCGATGCTTGGCCAGCGGGTACCCGGACGATCGAATTCGACGGCCGGGATGACAACGGCCGCGGTGTCTACTTCTGCCGCGTGACCGCGAACGGAAGTTCGGCGGTTCTCAAGCTCATGATTGTGCGTTGACGTGCGGCGCGCTTATCGTCAGCCGAACTTGAAGCCGCTCGCGCGCACCTTCTCGAACAGGCGCGCGATGCGCGTCTCGTCGATCACCATCGAAATGCGCATGAAGTTCTTGCAGTGGCTGCCGAAAGCACTCCCCGGTGACACGATCACGCCCGTTTCCTTGAAGAACTCCTTCGCAAACACGCCGGCGTCCGCGTAGCGCCTGGGCACCTGGTCCCAGATGTACATGGCCGCGCGCGGCGGGGTGAGGTGCCAGCCGAGCTGGCTGAACCCTTCGATGAACTGGTCGCGGCGCCGCCGGTACTGCTTGCGCTGTGCCTCGGCGTAGTCGGTGGGACTGTTGAGGATGTCGGCGCCGGTGCGCTGGATGGCCATGAACTGGCTGAAATCCATGTTGGCCTTGATCTTCACCATGTCGGCGATGATCTGCGGATTGCCCAGCACCCAGCCCAGGCGCCAGCCCGCCATGTTGTAGCTCTTGGAAAACGAGTGGAACTCCACCGCCAGTTCCTTTGCGCCGGGCAGCTGCATGATGCTCGGCGTGGGCGTGCCGGGCTCCAGCGAGAGCTCGGAGTAGGCGAGATCCGACACCACGATGAAGTCGTATTTTTCCGCCAGTTCCAGCGCCTTCTTGTAGACCGGGAGCTCGGCGGCGGCGCCGATGGGGTTGTTGGGATAGTTCAAGAAGAGGAACTTGGCGTGCTCCCAGGCCGAGTGCGGCAGGTCGTCGTAGTCGGGCAGGTAGCCGTTCTCCGGGCGCAGCGGCAGTTCCACCACGTTGGCCTCGACGATCTTTGCCGCGCCCAGGTACGCCGGGTAGCAGGGTGTGGCGATGATCACGGTGTCGCCGGGGTTGATGTAGGCGAGCATCAGCTTGGCGATGC
>JAOUHG010000066.1 GCA_029865265.1 Candidatus Krumholzibacteriia bacterium
CGACTGCACGCAGAATGCGCTGCGGCAAGGTGATGTTGATTCTTGCGGCCTTGTCTCCGAGCTCGCTGGCATCAACGTCAACGACAGCCCAGGTCCAGCCGCGATAGCTACGCTTCTTCCGCAGTTGTTCAATCGACGATGCCGCAGGGAACGGCTTACCGTCGTCCAGGAGTCCTTCGAGGTGAAGCAAAATGGCCTCACGCGCATTGGTCAGTGCGTCGTCAAGTGTATCCCCGGCAGAGAAGCAGCCAGGCAGATCCGGGACAACCACCCCGAACGCATGTTTGGCATCCCCTGTTTCAATGGCAATCGGATATCGCATAACTCTACAGCCTCACTTCAAGCCAGCTTGCTTGCGAATCACCTTCACCAAACCTATCCCTAAATCTTTCTTGGGATGCGGCACCGTGACCGTGCCGGGCCTAGTCGGATGCACAAATTAATGATGGCTACCGCGCACCCGCTTGAGCCGCCAACCATCGGCCTGCAATAGCTTGATCAGCTCGCGGCTCTGCATCGTGTGTAGTATACACACCTTACACAAACTTGGCCAACGACTGCTATCTTGCTGCCGGATTAGGACATCGACTGACAGCACATGGCCGTTCTATGACCGTCGCCATCCGCCCAAAGCAGTCAATCACCGAATTCAAAAGCGGCCGTTCAGTGCCTGCGGGTTGTGGCAGGGAGTTGCTCCGTTCGTTGGAGTGGGGTCAGCCTAGCGGATTACGCCGATCCGGATAAGAACCCGTAACGCATAGTTGTCCAGTCGCAACTCATTAAAACGATGGCAGGTATGGCGTATTGTTCGCGAACGGTAGTGGCGTGTTACGCGGATAGAAAATGACAGATTCGGTTCTTATGTAGGTTCGTGTAAATATTATTAAGCGGAAGACGTAGGCGAAGCGGCAATGGAGAAACAACACTATCTATTCGTTTCGTACGCCCGGGCCGACCTTGACCGAGTAGTTCCGGTCGTTGATGCTGTGCGAAAAGAGCTGGAGTTCCGCACAGTTCCTATTGAAGTGTGGATGGATGTGTCCAATCTCCAACCCGGTGAGAGCTGGACTTCGGCGATTTCTGACGCGCTGGAATCGTCCGTCGGAGTCCTCATTTTCCTCTCGCCGCAATCCGTCCAGTCCGATCTGCTTCACCGCGAAATTTCTCTCGCTAGCGCCACCAAAGACAGATTGCTCATACCGATCATTCTCCACCAAGACCTTCAGATGCCGTTCCGGCTTCAGGCGCTGCAATATATCGACCTGTCAGGCCAGCCAACGGACGAACAGACGATGTCTGCGGCCACGAAGGTGGTCGATGCCGTTGCGAGATATTTAAGATCGACTCCAACTCCACGTGCCCTGGTAGGCAAAGTAGACGCACCTATAATCGCAGCTGACATAGCGAGAAAACTGAGGTCTTCGAGTGAACCAGTAGAAGATGGCTCGCCACCTAGGCCCGTATTCGTGGTTCACGGGCACAGCAATACGGCTCTCGCTGAATTGGAGCGCTTCCTCACATCTGTAGAGGTAGAACCTGTGGTCTTGTCGCGTCGGGGCGAGTTGGCGCAGTCCCTTTTCCAGAAGTTCATGGCAGTTGCATCCAAGGCGAAATTTGCGGTTGTCTTGTTCAGTGCGGATGACTATGGTGCCTCACGGCGACAGTACGATGCACAGGGTGTTGGCGACCGTGCCCTTCAGTTTCGCGCGCGCCAAAACGTCGTACTCGAACTTGGTTTCTTCTACGGTCACCTGGGATGGGAAAATGTCTTCGTTGTCTACGAGGATCCAGATCAAGTGTTCCCCAATTTTGAACGACCCTCAGACTTAGATGGGGTGATACTCGATTCCATGTCGGATGCTGCGTGGCAGCGTAAGGCTGTGTAAATTAATAAAGGTATCAAAGATGTGATTCTCTGTGCTATGCATGCCCAGGCATGGATGCCACGCTATCGCAGATGAAGCGGAAGCTGCGTTCGATCTGGCTATACTTGGATGAACGTACGCGTCGACTTACGGCGGCGAATGAGGCGATGAGCTTGGGCTACGGCGGGGTTTCGCTGGTACACCGCGCCTGTGGGCTGTCGCGCAAGGCGATCCGCAAAGGGATTCGGGAGATTGGTGCGGGCGAGGCGGCACTGGAAGGTCGGGTTCGTCGGCCCGGAGCGGGCCGTAAGGCCATCACGGTGTCTGATCCAGCGCTGCTCGGGGCGCTGGACCAGATGATCGAGGGGCACACACGAGGGGATCCGGAGTCCCCGCTGCGCTGGATCTGCAAGAGCACGCGGGTGATTGCCAGAGCCCTGAGCCAGCAGAAGCATCCCGTGAGCCACATGACGGTGGCGCAGATTCTGCGTGGTCTGCAGTACAGTCTACAGAGCAATCGCAAGACCGAGGAGGGGGCGGATCATCCCGACCGCGATGCGCAGTTTCGACACATCAGCGCCGCGGTGAAGACGTATCTACGCCAGGGCCTGCCGGTCATCTCGGTGGACACCAAGAAGAAGGAACTCGTTGGGAACTACGAAAACAAGGGGCAGCAGTGGCTGCGCGCCAAGCGGCCCCTGCGCGTGCAAGGCCACGACTTCCCTGGTCCCGAGGTGCCTCGGGCTTACCCGTATGGCATTTACGACATCGGGCGCAATGCGGGCTTCGTGAATATTGGCACCGATCACGATACCGGAGCGTTCGCCGTCGCGTCCATCCGCGGATGGTGGCGGGCGGAGGGCCGGAGGATCTATGCCAATGCGGCGCGCATCCTGTTCACCGCCGACTCCGGAGGGAGCAATGGCTACCGGCTGCGGCTGTGGAAGTTGGAGCTGCAGCGGTTCGCCGATCACACCGGACTGTGCATCGCGGTGTGTCACTTCCCGCCCGGCACCAGCAAGTGGAACAAGGTTGAGCACCGACTCTTTTCCTTCATCTCCTCCAACTGGCGCGGCGAGCCGTTGCGCGACTACGAAACGATCGTGCATCTGATCGCCAGGACGACAACGGCAAAGGGATTGAAGGTGACGTGCCGATTGGATCGACGCAAATATTCAACCGGACGCAAGGTCAGTAACGCAGAGATGGAGCAAGTCCATCTACAACCCAACAGATTTCATGGCGAATGGAACTACGTTATTCATCCTCGCCACAATTGATACCTTAATTCATTTACGAGCCCTAACCTCAGGGCGAGACTGGCAAAGGCAGGTTTCGCAATCCCGAACTCCTCCTAGCCTCGGCATGCAACGGACTCACTTTGCTCGCCGTTGAACTCCATATCGTTATTGCAGCAGGGCTGGAGGACCGCTTTATGACGGTGCGATCTCTGCGCCGAACTTCCGCACTTGGCCGTTCTACGACCATCGCTATCCGACCCAAAGCAGACGTACACGACTGACCGCTGTCAGAAGGGGTGCTTGCACCTATCCGCATAAGAACCCGTGATATATGGTCGCCCAGTCGGAGGTCATTGCAATGACAATGGCTATGGCGTAGTGTTCGCGAATCTTCGTGCCGTCTTATACGGACAGAAATTGGCAGTCCAACTCTTATACGGATCGGCCTAAACACAGTGATCCCAATTCAACAGATGTTGCTCAGTTGACAGCAATCCAACCAAGGAGATGCCGATGAAGTACATGCTCACCTGGTCCGAACGCTCGCAAGGCTCAGCCATCGAGTACGAGAATGCGCAGAAGCGAATCCTGGAAGTGTGGGGGGCCTACAAGCTGCCGAGCAACTTCAAGGTCGAAATGTTCGTGATCCGCGTCGGCGACTGGGGCGGGTACATGCTGGTGGAATGCGACGATCCAACGACGGTCCACAAAGTCTGTTCGCTGCTGCCGGCGTTCACGTTCGAAGCGCGGCCGGTGATTCCGGTCGACGACGCGATTCGCGTCGAACTGGAGTCGATGGCCTTCCGTGATTCGTTAAAGAAGTGATCTCGACTGCCTGGGGATAATCACACGTTGCAATGGACCGGCTCTGCGTCAAGCGTTTTGGTAAATTAATAACCAGCTGACGCGGTGCCGACCATTGCATGTTGAGTGGTTAATGCGGCAGGGTTAAGGCCTGCTTTGCGGCAGTGCCATCTCGGCGCCGAACTTCCGCAGTTGGCCGTTCTTCGACTGCTGGAATCCGACCCAAAGCAGAAGTACACGGCGTCATTTGCCCTGATCTGATCGAATATTCCGTTATCCCGGCTTCTCCCCAATCCGCTGCCGCTGCCGGTCTCAATGTCTTCAATGACATCCGGAATTGTTTGGGGCGTTGATGGGGCAGGTATGGACGGAGGTGCGAGCAGACCTGAGTGTCATGGTTAAGACATGCCTTGTTCGACCAACTTATTCTCGATCGTGAAGCCCATTCGTTCTATAAGCCGAGTGAGTAATGTGAAATGGGCAGACGAGTCAGTCGCAACGGCCAGCTGTTCAGCCGTTGCCAGTTGTATTGTATACACCAGTGAGGCGGAGGTTTTCAGGAGGGCAAGGCCATAGTCGAAGAGATCAGCTTCTCTGCCGATGAGCCGTCGCTGGCTGAGTTGACGGATACCGGCCACCGAAAAGGGAGTCGTCTCGAACGAAACATCCTTCAGACGAACCACCAAGGGCTGCTCGGCAGGGCCATCGTTGTGACGCCCAGTGATGTCTGTGCCGTCGAACAGGCCGCGTTGGAATCGGCGATTCTCCACCAGTGCGCGATGAAAGAGCCCACGCCACGTTGAATCTGTGAGATCACGATCCACGGCGATACAGGTGTCCGGCTTGAGCGGTCCGCTGACGTTGTACCCCTGCACCAGTCGCTTGCTTGCCAGGAGGTCGGGGAAGGCATCTCCCATACGGTCGGGAAAGGCCATTGTCCCGCAGAAAAGACTGACTTGTATGGCCATATAGTCTCGGAAATGCACCTGCTGATACCGCTCCAGCAGCCGCTGCAAGGTGCGCTCGTGGCACAGGTGGAACGGATAAAATATGACGCCGGATCGTGTCATGCCAGTGATTGAGAATAGCTGCTCTGCAACCGTATCGGCAAGCTGTCGTCCCAGGGGGCAATGGAACGGAAGCGGTTCTATTGCGCCACAGCGATTCTAACCGTTTAAAAATACTGCGCTGACGATTCCTGGAGACAACACGTACGTTGCGTAGCGGAGCATTCTCAGTGACTGACTGACCGCCCGTGGGCACGTTGGAATGCTTCATGACTGCTGGGTGGTTTCAGCATGTCCCGCGCCGTTCGTTCCTGATCACCCTTGAACAGATGGCGGTGTATCGCACCGTCCGTTCCATGGCCCCTCGTAGGAAGGACTCTTGTATGCTGAGGTGAACATGAGCGCGGCAGGATCACAGGTTGATGTGGCAGGCACGACGCCAATGCTATTCAGCGCTGAGGCTGACATCTGAGAGGCACGGTTCCAGATCTGGTCAATAGGAGGAAGGCGTGTGGCGGGATATGACAACTTCCGTTCTATTGGCCCAGTGATAGCGAACGTTCATGCGACAGGGCTGAGAACCACTTTGCGGCGGCGCAATCTCGGCGCCGAACTTCCGCTCCTGGCCGATGGCAGTCCTCGACCCTCTGCAGTCTTTCAGCCACAGGTTTTGAGCGGCAGCAATGCACCAGCTCCTGAGCCGTGGGGCAACAGCATAATCTGATCGATGGGCCACGTTTTGAGTAGTTTGCTCATGCGCCCTAAGAGCCACATGGCCATTGATCTGTCCAATCAAAAATGCGGGATTACTCGGACCTGCTCCTAGTGGAAAAGGGGGAAAGGAATGGCGGCAGGATCACCCTTTCGGGTGCCTTCAGCTCGGCCATGAGGAGCGCGGTGTCGAGCCCTGGAAGTCGGACGGTGGGCGCCCTCGCCACCACGTGGTTGGCATCGGCGATCCAGTGCATGTCGCCGGTAAGCTGGTGTAGCCTGAGCAGCGCGAACCCGCGTCTCAACGGCTTGCTCGGGAGCCTTGAGGCGAGGGCAAGCGCCTTGAATCGGTCGTCGCCGAAGATGTCATGCGCCAGCGCCCAAAGCCACACGTCGCCAGCGTGCATCTCGCTCAGCGCCTCAAGACGTGCCGGGAGATCGGCTCGCACGGCGACCGTGCCCGTCTTGCCGAGCGACAGCGCGACATAGGTCAGCAGCGGATCCGATATGCATGCGTCAGGTCCGATCAACGAGGGCGTCAGCATAAGTCGGTCGAGTCGTCGCGCAGCCCAGCCGGCAAGCTCTGCCGCATCGGGTGAACGAGACATGGCCCCATCGAGAACGCTCGCTGCCGCCAGGATGGCCGCACCGACCTCTGGCCCGTCCGGCAGCCGCTCAGCCGCTGCCAGGAACCCGGCGATGGCTCTGCTTTCCATTCGGCTGTCCGACCGTGCCCGCGCTACGAGCGCGGCGACGGACTGGACAGCCCAACCTGGTCCAGCCAGGCCAACCAGGATATCGGCGGCGGCCAACAGCTCAGCATCCTCCAACGCCAGGGCAGCGCGCAAGGCAAACCAGACGTGGTCGGCAGGCTCGGGCAAAGGTGCCAGGCTCCGTACGGCCTCGATGGCTGTATCGAATGCCCGCTGGGCAGCCGTGGGCCATCGTGGCGGGATGTCCGGGGGCAAGCCCGCCGACGAAAAGGCACGTGCCAAGCTGCCGACATCGGGAAAGCGATCCGCAGGTTGTTTGGCCAGCGCTCGTCCGACCACGGTTTCAACCTCGGGCCAGGTGGGGACACCTCGCGCAGCAAACGGTAATACCGGCCAGCGGACGATGCGCGGTAGCAACTCATCGCGGACAGCGGGTGAGTTGATCGGCTGCAGTCCCGTCAACAGCAGATAAGCCAGGACGGCGATCGCATACTGTTCGGATGCCGTGGTCACCGCCGGTGGCAGCAGGCCGGCGAGCATCGCGCCGGCTATCTGAGGATCGTAGAACTGCGGGATACCGGAACGCATCGGATCGACTGTCCTGGCATCGTCAATAGATCGCGCATTGCCAAAATCGAGGATTACGACACGGCCGTCGTCGCGTATTAGACAGTTGCCCGGATGGATATCACCGTGAAGCACGCCTTGTTGGTGAAGCCGGCCGTAGGCGTCGAACATCCGGCCCACGAGATCGTGGAGCCGAGGGCGGTCGCGTGCGGCGCGCGCCTTTTGCGCGGCGACCGCGATCGACACGCCATCGCACCATTCCATCGCGACATAGGCCCGTCCGCCCTCGTTTCCATCG
>JAOUHG010000067.1 GCA_029865265.1 Candidatus Krumholzibacteriia bacterium
AGTTGCCGGTATGCTGCTTGAGCCCCGTGATGGAGTTGAAGACCGTGCTCTTGCCCGTGTTCGGATTTCCGGCCAGCGCCACCACGTAGTCGAAGCGGTCCATGTTGACGCCGAGCCTCACCAGGTTGCCGGCGTGGTGCTGGCACCCCGCGCACGCGCTGGGCGGACAGTCCTCGGTCGTGTTGCGGCTCTCGTTCATCTAGCCTCCAGTGCTCCCTTCCTCTGCGGCGGGCGCCACATTGGCGACGCCGATCATCTTCGCCTGTTCCTCGCGCAGCGCGACGATGGTGCCGCGGACGCGGTACGCGGACAGGCCGCCGGTCAGGCCGCGCCGTTCGTAGCCCACCCGGGTTCCAGGCACAATGCCCAGGTCCATGAGGCGGCGGCGCTCCAGACCGATGCACGCGGGACTCACCCGCACCACGTCCGCCACCTGTCCCGGCTCGAGAGCCGCGAGTGTCGCGGTTGCATCCGTCGCAACCTCGCCCTCGCCGGCGCGGCGAATGGAGATGTTGGCCGCCAGCATCGGCGCCAGCACCACCTTGCGACCGTCGGCGTCGAACACGACGCGCTGCTCGGTGCGCGAATCCATCCGCACCTGCATGCCCACGTAGATACCGAGCGCCATGATCTGCGCGAAGACCACCGTCGGCTCGTCCTCGAGATGCGTGACCACCGCGCGCTCTCCCGGCTCCAGCACCGTCAGCGGCGTCAGCGCATCGCCGACCACGGAACCGTCCGCGGCGGGAATGGGATCGCCGTGGGGGTCGAAACGCGGGTTGCCGAGGCGCTCGGCGAGCGCGTTGGCCTCGTCCTGGGTGAGCGTGTGCTCCTGCCTCTCGGCCCGCATGTGCCATTCGAGCGGATCGACGCCGGTTTCGTCGGCGAGGTAGCGCTCCCACAGCCGATGCGCGCGTACCACCTCGAGTGCGTAACGGCGGCCATCGTCGGTAAGGAGGATACGTCCGTCCACCACGCGTACCAGGCCTCGCTCCTGCATGCGTTCCACCAGCGTCACCGCGCGCGAGGCCGCGATCTCCAGCGCACCCGCCACACTGGTGAGCGTGCAGGTGTCCTCGCGCACCTCGTGGTTGTAGATATGCTTGAGCGCGTCCTCGAGGGCGACGCGCGAGGCCAGCCGCCGGCTGCGCCTTCCGCGCGCGAACAGGCCGCGCCCGGGCCAGAAGATGACGGCGGCGAGGGCACCGCCCAGGACGAACAGAACCAGATTGAGCAGAGGCGAACCCATCATGTTGATACCCTTATCTCGGCGGCGGCCTCTCGCCCGATTGAAAACTCTCCGTCGCCGACGCGCAACGTCAGCGACCCTCCGTACGGTTCCACGTGCAGCACCTCGACCCCCGTCCCCGGATACAGGCCGCGCTGGCCGAGGTAGCGCAGCAGGGCCGAGTCGCGGTCGTCGACTTCCAGCACCACTACGCGCGTGCGGGCGGGAACGTCGCACAGGCGGCGCGCCGCCACGCGCGCGATGGCGCCGTCTCGCGACGGGATGGGCGCGCCGTGCGGGTCGACGGTGGGGTCACCCAGCGCGGTGGCGATGCGGTCCTCGAGATCCTCGGAGATCACGTGCTCCAGCTTTTCGGCCTCGTCGTGCACCTGGTCCCACGGGACACCCAGTGCTTCCGCGAGATACTTCTCGATGAGACGGTGATGCCGCACCACCTCCACCGCCGCCACTTCTCCCACCGGTGTCAGTTGCACACCCTGATACGGTTCGTGCGTGACCAGGTTGAGCTCGGCCAGCTTCTTCACCATCGCGGTCACCGACGCGGGCGCAATGCCCATGCGTTCCGCGATCGACGAGGTGGACGCGCGCTCGGCGTGCTCGGCGATCTCGAAGATGGCCTTGAGGTAGTTCTCCATCGACTGGGTCAGCCGGGCGGTGGCGCTTGCTGCCGGGGTGCTTTTAGTCATAACTAAAAATAATTCTAGTGCAATACTCATTCCCGGACAAGCGGCTTTTCCACCATCATCGTAACAAATTGCTGTTATTAACCTTATGAAAGGGTGCGCTCTGCGCCCCGGCCCTCGGCGCCGTGCGTTCCGCGTACGGGGCCGGGTGGAGATTGCAGGAAACCACACCCACGCCGGATACGTCTTAAGGCAGAAGGTGGTGGCCGGGAAAGTGTCCGGGGACAATTCCCGGCCGCCACCAAACCCATGAACGCGCACAGCCCCCCCAGCTGGATCTCCCTGCTTGCCATCGCGGCGGCCATCGCGGCGGCCATTGCGGCGCCCTTGCGGGCCGGCGCACCGGCCGGCGGTGGCGCGGTGGACGCGTCGAGCGCGGCCTTCGCCCCCAACACCCAGCTCGATATTTCGGTGGCGCGCGCGGGACAGGCCTTCCACATCGACGGGCGTCTCGACGAGGCCATGTGGCAGTCCGCCACGCGTATCGGCAACTTCTGCGAGGTGGAACCGGGCGACAACACGCGCCCGCCGGTGGACACCGAGGCCTGGCTCGCCTACGACGCCGACAACCTGTATATCGGGTTCAAGTGCTACGACGACAACCCGGCCGCCATCCGCGCCTCGGTGACCGATCGCGACAACATGTTCGCGGACGACTGGGCCGGGCTGGTGATCGACACGTTCCACGACCAGCAGAACGGGTATTTCTTCGTCGTAAACCCGCGCGGCATCCAGGGAGACCTGTTCCGCTCGCGCAACAACGAGGACAGCAGCTACGACGCGGTGTGGTATTCGGGAGGCCAGTTGACGGACTTCGGCTGGACCGCCGAGATCTCGATTCCCTTCCGGAGCATCCGCTTTCCCGACAGCCCCAGCCAGGAGTGGGGGGTTCACTTTTTCCGAACGCGCCCGCGCGAGAGCCGCGCGCAGTACTCGTGGGCACCGATCTCCCGCGACGACAACTGCTTCTTCTGCCAGGCGGGCACCCTGAACGGCATGAGTGACATCAACGAGAGCCGCAACCTGGAGATACTCCCCTACGTGCTCGCCAGCCAGTCCGGAAACCTGGCCAGCCTCGACGATGCGTCTTTGAACTGGAGCAACGACCCCGGCGAGGGCGAGGCCGGCATCGGCGTCAAGTACGGCCTGACACCCAACCACACGCTCGACGTCACCTACAACCCGGATTTCAGCCAGATCGAGGCGGACGCCACCCAGATCGATGCCAACCAGACCTTCGCCCTGTTCTACGAGGAGAAGCGGCCCTTCTTCCTGGAGGGCGCGGACCGCTTCCGCTCCATGATCGACGTGGTCTACACGCGGTCCATCAACGACCCGCTCGCGGCGGGCAAGTACACCGGAAAATCGAGCCGCAACACGTTCACGTTTCTCACCGCCATGGACGAGACCTCGCCCTACATCGTGCCCTTCGAGGAGCAGAGCGGCGGCGCGCTGGCGGGCGACACATGGTCCAACCTCCTGCGCTACAAGCGCGACGTGATGGAGGAGTCGTTCATCGGCTTCTTCGCAACCGACCGCCGGCTGCGCGACAGTATCGGCTCCAACACCACCGCAGGCGTGGATACCCGCCTGCGCCTCAACGAGCACTTCACCTTCTTCGGCGAGGTCCACGGCAGCTACACGCAGGAACCGGAGGACACCCTGCTCTCCGACGATTTCAACGACATCGCCTTCGGCAAGGACGACGAGTACACCGGCGCCTTCGACGGCGAGAACTTCTACGGCCATGCCATCGAAACCATGGTGACGCGCAACGGGCGCCACTACAACGCGGAACTGTGGTACGGGGATTTCTCGCCCACCTTCCGCGCGGAAAGCGGCTTCATCACGTCCAACAACTACCGCATCGCGAATTTCTGGAACGGCTACATGTTCCAGTGGGATACCAACCCGGTGGTCGAGCGCTTCGAGCCGCAGTTCGCGGTGGGGAGAAAGTACAACTACGCGGGGGAGTTCAAGGACACCTGGCTGGAGCCCGGCCTGTGGATGCGCTTCAAGCACCAGACCTACCTGTGGACGAGTTATCTGTGGAGCGAAGAGGTGTTTGCCGGCGAACTGGTGGAAGGAATCGCGCGCTGGAACGTCGACATCGACTCCAACTTCAGCAAGTTCATGTCCGCCGGCGTCGACTGGCGGCTGGGGCCCAGTGTCATCCGTGAGCGCGACAACCCGCGCCTGGGCGACCAGTTCTCATACGGCGCGTGGCTGGAGTTGCGACCCACGCCGCAGTTCTTCGTGGGGCTAACCCACGCGTCGTTCCGAATCAGCGAACTGAACGGCGGCCCGGACGTGGCCGACACCTTCGTTTCCCGCGCGCGCCTTACCTACCAGTTCACCCGGCGTCTGTACTTCCGCGTGATCGGCGAGTACGTGGACGACGTCAGCTCGTTCGCAGTCGATCCCCTGATCAGCTACAAGATCAACC
The DNA here is from genome assembly GCA_029865265.1 of Candidatus Krumholzibacteriia bacterium. NCBI lineage: Bacteria > Candidatus Krumholzibacteriota > Candidatus Krumholzibacteriia > Candidatus Krumholzibacteriia bacterium. The sequence goes on from JAOUHG010000067.1 coordinate 4,379, forward strand.
CGTTCACCGTGTTCTTCCTGGGTTCGTCACACTCGTTCACCGAGATCAAGGACGACCCCAACACCAGCGAGATCGAGATCACCCAGGACGGTTACCGGCAGACCGATCGCATCTACTTCGTCAAGTTCCAGTACCTGTTCCGGATGTGAGGGCGGACGAGCCCTGTGGCCGCGGACTACTTCAGCAGCACCATCTTTCGTGTCTGGCTGAAACGCCCGGTCTTGAGACGATAGAAGTACATCCCGCTCGCCACCGGCTGTCCCTGGTCGTTGGCTCCGTTCCACGTCACCACATGGTTGGCTGCGCCCCGCTGGCCCGAGACCAGGCGGCGCACCACGCGTCCCGTCGCATCGAAGATCGTGAGCTCGACGAACGACGCGCGCTCGAGACCAAAGCGAATGCGGGTGACAGGATTGAAGGGGTTGGGCTGATTGGCGCCGAGGTAGGTTCGCGACGGCACCCGGTCGAGCACCGAGGTGGTACCGCCCGGACCCAGCACCGCCACCACGCTCTCGTTACCGTGCACGTCGAGGGCGGTCACCTTGTAGTGGTAGTCGCTGTCCCACGTCCATCCCGCGTCGACCAGTTCGGGGGAGGCAGGCGCGCCGATGCGGTTGGCGCTCGTGGGAACGAACTCGGGCGCGCCACCCCGGTAGACGGCGTAGTGCGACAGGTCCGGTTCGGTATTCGCGTTCCAACTTAGCGTGAGCTCTCCGGCGGCGCTCTGGCTCGCAACCAGGTTCTGCGGCTGCGCCGGCGCGAGGTTATCGATGGATCGCGCGCTGTCCACGCACGATACGTAGAACGTGAACGGGTCGCCCGTGTGTGCGATCACGAGGAAGTAATGATAGCCGCTGTCGGCCTCCGTCACGTTGAAGAGCGTCGGCAGGGTCTTGGCGTAGTTCGGCAGGAAGTACGCCTGCTGTGTGTCCACGAGCTCCCAGAAGTACGGAGGAGTTGCCGCGCTCAAGCGCATGACGCTGCCGATCTCTCCTGGGATGGTGGCGCCCGCCGCCACGTCGGCCCAGTGCCCGGCCGGCGGCGTGGTGTCGATGGCCCGCCACAGCGTGTACTCGGTGATCTCGCCTCCGGTCAGGACCGCGTCGAAGTAGCTTCGGAACCAGCTCAGATGAACCAGGCCCCCTTGATCCCCCGGCACGTCGATCACGGTGTTGATCCGGGGCACCGCGTACTGGAACGGAGTGACAATCTGGTTGTTGGTCTCGTCGCTTTCGAGCACCGCATCCTCTTCGTCCACTGTGACCCCGAGGTACACGTTTCCGGTCAGCCCGTTGTAGTTGTTGCCGAGCACAACGGTGGAATCGGTGAACGCGGGCAGGCTGTCGAATGCCGCCGACGCCAGCAGCGAATCAGCGGCGTCGATCACGTTGTCGGGGGACACGCGCAGGGTCACCGTGAACGGGCCCGCGGTCAGGTTCCCGAGATTGGATACGGTGGCGGACACGTTGATCTGCGCCGAGCACAGCACACTCCTCGGCGGCGCCGACACGACCACCGTCAGGTCCGTGGTTGGGACATCGCCAAACTTTTGAATCCGGTGATGGACGGGGTCCGTCACGAAGACGTTGCCATTGCCGTCGACCGCCACGTCGCCCACATAGCCGAATTGACCGTTGCCCGCGCCCAGAGAACCCCACTGGGCAAGCACGGTACCCGAGGCATCGTACTTGACGATCTGGGGTACCACAACGGCCTGCGTATCGTTTTGCGCTATGTAGACGTTGCCGTCCATGTCGGTCTCGATGCCGTAGATGCCCACCGCGCCCCACTCGGTTTCGTAGTTGCCGTCGAGGTCGAACCGCTGCACGCGATGGTTGCCGAAGTCGGCGACGTAGACCTTGCCCGATGGACTGACCGCCATGTCCCACGGCAAACTGAACTGTCCCGGTCCGGTTCCCGGGCTGCCCCAGGCCAGTTCGAAATTTCCGGCGTTGTCGAATCTTTGGATGCGGTTTCCCCCATCGGCCACGAATGCGGTGGTCAGATGTATGTCGACGCTCGGAGCACCCAGAAACTCCCCGTCACCGAACCCGGGCGAGCCCAACTGCAGAACAAACGAGCCACTACTGTTGAACTTTTGAACCCGGCTGTTGCCGTAATCCGCAACGTAGACGAATCCGCTCAGATCGGTCGCAACACGAGTGGCGAAACTGAACTGACCAGCAGCACTCCCGGAGTCTCCCCAGGCGGCGATGAACAGGCCGTCGTTGTCGAACTTCTGAATCCTGAAATTCTGATAATCGGCGACATAGACATCGCCGGCCGCGTTGGTGGTGATTCCCAAAGGAACATTGAACTGCCCGTTGGCCGTCCCGGAATCGCCCCACGCCGTAATAAAGACGGGTGGCAGCTCGGCGCGAGCCGTCGTACCCGCGGTGAGAGAAACACAGACAACGGCAAGCAGGCATGCAATGCGAGGGAATCTCATGGTTGGACCTCCGCGACTGGTTTGCGGCTACGGGCTGCAGGCGTCTCTCAGGCCTTCCCCGCGCCTTCGCAGGGCGCCCGGGCCAGTACCTGAGTGCCCTTGTCCGTGGGACACCGGCGGGCGGGATGCGTCACACGGGGGCGGCATTTTCCCGGAGTTACCGCGGCGGCAGCCCGGCGGAGCGCGT
>JAOUHG010000068.1 GCA_029865265.1 Candidatus Krumholzibacteriia bacterium
GCTCATCTCCGGCTGCCTGGCCACCGGCGACGTCGAGCGGGCCTCTATCTACGCCCGCGACGCGCGCCTGCGCTTCCCGGCCGACACCCGCTTTACCGTGCTGGACGCCATCGTGGCCTACCGCTCCGACGATATGGAGCGTGCCGAGCGCCTGCTCCAGTCGGCCCTGGAGAGCGACCCCGAAAACGGCGCCGCCATGCTCAACCTGGCGCTGGTCCAGTACGAGACCGGGCAGCTGGCCTCGGCCCGCCGCACCCTGGAACTGGTGCGCACGCACTTCCCCGGCTCGCCGCTCGAGGTTCGGGCTACCGTGCTAATTTCTGATCTTCTAAACGGTTAGCCGTTTTTTCCACGGTCGCAAAAATTCTTTGGGAATTGCCGGAAGCCCGCCGACTCCATGTAGTCAGGATCGGGTGATTCACGGGTTCGATCAGCCGTCAAAAGGGGCGTGACGGAATCGGATCCGGGGAGCCCCGGTCCAAAAAATTCGCGAGCCCGCGTGCCGGTTACCGGCGTTTCCGACACGCGGAACGAGTTCGAGACCCCACCACACTTTCTCTTCTGCCAAACACGCCGGCGCGTTCATCGTGCTATACTGCGGGGCCCAGCCAGCAACAGGCCCGGCAGGAGTTGATGAACAGCGTCGCGTCGCATCTTTTTCGGATCCTTTTCTCCACCCTTTTGATCACCATGGTGATTCCATTGGAATCTTTGCACTCGTCCGCCAGTACCAAAGTCGTCCTTGTCATTCACGGCGGCGCCGGCACCATTGAGCGCACCAAGATGACCCCCGAACAGGACGCCGCCTACCGGGCGGCGCTCGCCGAGGCGCTGGTGGCCGGATACGGGGTGCTCTCCGGCGGGGGCTCCGCACTGGACGCGGTGGAGGCGGCGGTTTGCGTCATGGAGGACTCGCCGCTGTTCAACGCGGGCAAGGGCGCGGTGTTCACCAGCGAGGGCAAGAACGAGCTGGACGCATCCATCATGGACGGCAGCAATCGCAAGGCGGGTGCGGTGGCGGCCATTACCGGCGTGCGCAACCCGGTGAAGGCGGCGCGCCTGGTGATGGAGCGCACCAGCCACGTGATGATGGTGGGCGCGGGGGCAACCCGGTTTGCGCAGGACCAGGGACTCGCGTTCGAGGACAGCGCGTACTTCTACACCGACAAGCGCTGGCAGGAACTGCAGCGCACCCAGGCAGAGGAACGCAAGCAGCAGGGCGAGTTCGGATCGCTCGAGCTGCCGCACATGCACCTGGGCACGGTGGGTGCGGTGGCGCTGGATGCCGCGGGCAACCTGGCCGCGGCCACGTCCACCGGCGGGCTCACCAACAAGCGCTGGGGACGCGTGGGCGATTCGCCCATCATCGGCGCGGGAACCTACGCGGACAACAACTCGTGCGCGGTGTCGTGCACGGGACGCGGCGAAATCTTCATACGCTGCTCGGCCGCGCACGAAGTGGCGGCGCTCATGGAGCACAGCGGTTTGTCGGTGGGCGCGGCCGCGAAGCGCGTGGTGCACGAAGAACTCATGGAACTCGGCGGCCCCGGCACCGGCGGCTTGATTGCGCTGGACCGCAACGGTCATTTCGCCATGGAACTCAACACGCCGGGCATGTACCGCGGCCATATCGGCGCCGACGGCAAGCCGCACGTATTCATCTACGGCGACGAGTAACGATGGGTCTCCTTCGGATGTCACTAACAAACGACCTGGGGGAGATGAAGCGCATCAACGTGGCGCTGACCGAGTTTCTGGGCGAAGAGGGGGTGCCACCCGACCGCGTGCGGCGCACCCGGCTGGTGGTGGAAGAGCTCATCGTCAACATCATTCAGCACGCGTTCGAAGCAGAGACGGAGCACACCATCGTCCTCACCCTGCGCACCGAGCCCGGCCGCGTGGTGGTCACCACCGACGACGATGGAAAACCATTCGATCCGCGGGAAGCGCCCCCGCCGCCGCTGGGACGCCCCATCGAGGAACAGAGCGTCGGCGGCTACGGCGTCTATCTGGTAAAGAGCATGACAAAATCTCTCGAGTACAAGCGCGCCGGCGGAAAAAACCGGGTCAACGCGGTGGTCGAGTATGGATCCCAGGAGGCTTCATGAAAAAGACTATAGGATTGATTCTGGTGGCGGCGCTGGCGTTTTCGATGAGTTGCGGCGAAGACGACGACCCGCCCACCGACGTGGATTCCACAGCGCCCGCGCGCGTGACCGACCTGACGGTGTTCAACACCGGTTTCCTGGGCCTCACCCTGGCATGGACGGCGCCCGGCGACGACGGCAACTCGGGAACGGCCGCGGCGTACCAGGTCAGGGAGTCGAACGCGACCATCACCAGTTCCAACTGGGATGCCGCCACCGACATCGCCCTGCCAACGGCGCCAGGCCCCGCCGGCAGCCTGGAATCCTTCACCTTCACCGGCTTCGACACGCTGCAGGTGCACTATTTTGCGCTGCGCACCCGGGACGATTCGGGCAACTGGTCCTCCATCTCCAACAACGCCATCTGGACGCCGCGCGGCGGGTCGGTGCAGTACTTCGTGGAAATCCCCTGCTACATGGACAACACGATGTACGCCGAGTCCGACACGCTCAGCAACGCCAAGGGGCAGTACCTCTTCTCGGGCATGAACATGGGTGGCGCGGGCGGTCCCGCGGACGCCCGTCGCGGCCTGATGGCGTTCGCCATTGCCGACAGCATCCCGGCCGGCGCCCAGATCGACAGCGTGGCGCTGCAACTGAACCTGTTCAGGAAGCGTCCCGGGGACACGGGCAACAGCCCGGTTTCGCTTCACCTCGTGCAGGCGAGCTGGGGCGAGGGCACGTCCATCGCGAATCTGGGACCGGGTGAAGGCGGCGGCGGCAGCGCGACACCGGGCGACGCAACGTGGCTGGATCGCTTCCGCGGGACGTCCCTGTGGACCAACCCCGGCGGCGATATCGACGTCACGCCCAGCGCCACGGAGCAGACTGACGCGCTCGGCAAATACACATGGGCGAGTCCCGCCCTGGTTGCCAATGTGCAACTCTGGCTGGATACCCCGGCCAGCAACTTCGGCTGGGCGCTGCTCGGCGACGAGGGCGTGCCCGGCAACGTGCGCCAGTGGGATTCGCGCGAAAACGCCACCGCGGGCAACCGTCCGCGGCTTACGGTGTTTTACACCGTCACCCAGTAGCGTATGATCGCGGGGTGACCCCGCGGCGCGCGCAAAGTCGAATCAACATGGCCACGGTGAATCGTGCCGCGCGCATGATCGCCGTGGCCATGCTGTTTGTGGCCGCCATCGCTCCCGCGGCCGCGGCCGGACGGCGCGTGACGGTGACGCGCGACATGATTCGCGCGCTCGGCGCCACGCGCCTATATGACGTCATCGCGTCGGTCGAGGCGTGGTCCCCGCAGTCCAACGACTTCTATACCGCTTCGCCCACACCGCGCGGGCTCTCCCTGCCGCGCGCCGCGCAGTGGTCGCTGTTTCTCAACGGGCAGCCCTTCGACGTATCGGTGTTCGACGCGCAGCACCTCGAGATGATCCCGGTGAGTCTGGCCGAAATCGATTCGGTGGTGTTCTGCGACGAGTCCGCTCCGGGCGCCACGTGGGACGCGGGACGCGGGCGGGTGGAGATTTTTGCGGCTCGGGCGCGCGGCGGCTGGAATGCGGGCGGCGCGGCCAGCGTTTCGCATGAGACCGGCGCGGGCGGCAGCGACGCGGGGCCCGACGGGTCGCTGTGGGTCTCGCGAGGGGCCACGAACTGGTACGCCACGCTCTCCGCGGCCATGGCCGAACAGCCCTTCAACGATCCCGCCATCGTTGCCAGCACCACCGCGGCGATGAGCACGTTGCGCCCCGGCGCCACCGCGCCCGCGTCCGACGCCACCGACTGGTTCTACGACCCCGCCTCGCCGGCGATGCTGCGCATGTCGGCCTCGCTGCGCGGCGGTGTGCGCGCGGGCGCGTACTGGCAGGAGGTACTCTTCTCCACCCAGAACGCGCGGCACTACTTTCACTACTCCGAACCCTTCGGCCGCGAGGTACCCACCGATCAGCGCATGACGACGCTGGCGTTCTCCGGGCGCGCCGCACTCGCGCAGGACATCCTGCTGGGCTACCACGCCACCGCATCGGAAACGCAGCTGTCCGACCAGGACGGCGTGCTCGCCTTCGACTACGACTGGGGCCAGCGCCGCGCATCCGCGGGGGCGAACGTGACGCGCCGCGGGCGCGCATCACGCTCGGTGCTGTTCGCAAGCGCGGAGGAACGCCGCGTGTCCACCGAAGTCGCGCTCTCGCGCAACGCCGACACCATCCTGCGCGCCGGTCTTGCGGGGCAGCGGCAACTCAACCATGCATGGAGCGCCGGGGTGGACGCGGCGGGAACCTTTGCGGACGGCGACGGCGCCGCTGCGGTGGGGGTGACCGCCGACTGGGTGCCACGCTCGGCCGACACGCTGCGCGTACGCGTGCGCCTGGCACAACGTCTCTTCGTGGAAGACGACAACCTGTGGCTGTGGTCGGAGCGCGGCTACGCCCTGCTGGCGCGCAACGGGGTAACCTACACCATCGACGGGCCCATCACGCGCACCACGGTGTCTTCGGCGGACCTGGGCTGGACCTCGGTGGGCGTGCTGGGCGGTGTCGACGTGGATCTGGGCGTGCGCCGCTTCGACGACGCCTACGTGGAGCAGCGCAGTTTCACCTTCGACAGCGCCACCTGCAGCTTCGTGTCCCCCACCCACGTCGCCACCGGGCAGGCCGGCAACGTGGGTATCGTTCGCGCGCGCCTGTGGCACGCGCTGGGGCAACGCTCGTGGGCCGACTTCTCGTGGACCTACTTCGAGGAGTTCGACTCCGACGCCGCCTTCAGCGCGCTGTGGCAGACCGTCCCCCGCCACCGGCTCGCCTATTCGGTCTACGGCCGGGTGCGCGAGGCATGGCGCCTGCGGCTGCGCATCGCGCACGCGTCGTCGACATTCTGGCCGGACTACGCGGGCATCGACGGCGCCACCTGCGTGGTGGACGGCATCACGGTGACCTACCACCCCAACGTGCCCGCGTACACCACAGTCGATGCCGGCCTGCAATACGCGCCCTGGAACGGCCGCGCCACGCTCGACCTGCTGGCGCGCAACATTTTCGACACCACGCTGCGCGACCATCCGGCGGGCGCGTCGCAAGCGTTCACGCTCGCGCTGCAACTGCGCGTGCAACTGGGGGCGCCGTGAAGCGCGTCGCAGCCGCAGCGCTGATCGTGGCCTTGCTGGCGGCCCCCGCCGTTCGCGCGGACGACTGCCGCGACGTCACGTGGGAATCGGTGGGTGAGGACTTCGAAGCGCTGCTGAAGGCCCCCTTCGAGATGGATGAGGAGGGGTGGATCAAGACCGGCGTGGCGTTTGCCAGCGTCGGCGCCACCATGATCTGGGCGGACGCGCCCATCGACCGCGTGGTGCAGGAGCAACCCGCCGCGTGGAAGCCTTTCCACAAACTTGCGAGCCTCAGCAACTGGTACGGCAGGAGCGGCAAGAACGCGTTCATCGTGTCCGCGGGCGTGATCGGCGCGGTTGCGGTGGGCGGATGGCTGGCCGACGAAGACCGCATGGTGGACACCGCGGCCATCATGACCGAGTCGCTGGTGTTCTCCACCGCCATCAGCGGGCTGGCGAAGGTGATTCTGGGCCGCAAGCGGCCCCACGCCGACGAGGGACCACACAAGTTCAACTGGTTCGTGGGCCCCGGTGATCACGAAAGCGTGTCGTTTCCATCGGGCCACACCTCAACCGCGTTCGCGCTGGCCGGCGCGGGCGCGGGGCGGCACCCGTACTGGTACGTCCAGATTCCGGCGTACACGCTGGCGGTGTCCGCGGGGCTGCAACGCATCGACTCGCGTGCGCACTGGACCTCCGACGTCATCACCGGCGCGCTCATTGGCTACTCGGTATCGGCGTTCCTGGTGGACCGCTACGACTGCGATCCGTCGGAGTCGGGAGGCGACGCGGCCACGCTGCAGCTATCCTTCAGCCTGGCGTTCTAACCGGCTTGACGCGGCGCCACGCAAATCGCATCATCATGGCATCCAGAAAGGACACCCCGTGCACGCTGTTGTCAGAATCGCGCTCTCGGTCACATTGGCCACCCTCTTTGCCTGCGGCGGCTCGGTTGGAATCGGCGTGGGTGGCGGGGGTGTGGGCGTCGGCGCCAGCAAGGATTCGTACCAGCAGGAGATCGCGGACTGGCACAACGCCCGCATCGAACGGCTCAAGAGCCCGACCGGCTGGCTCAGCCTGGTGGGCCTGTTTCCCATCGAAGACGGCACCTACACCTTTGGAAGCGCCGACGACAACGACCTCGTTTTTGCCGGCAAGGCGCCCGCGCACGCCGGCCGCATTACCGTGGCGGGCAAGGCGGTGCAACTCGAGGCCGCGGGCGGTGTGGCCATGACGCACGACGACACACCGGTCACTAGCATGACGCTTGAGAGCGACGCCGACGGCAACCCCACCGAGATCAAGATGGGCACCTACGACTTCTACGTGATCGACCGCCCCGGCAGCCTCTACCTGCGCGTGAAGGACTCCGCCAGCGAGGTGCGCACGTCGTTCAAGGGCATCGCGCGCTACCCGGTGGACAAGAAGTGGCGGATCGCCGCCCGTTTCGAGCCATACGATCCGC
>JAOUHG010000069.1 GCA_029865265.1 Candidatus Krumholzibacteriia bacterium
CATGCGCCGGTTGAGCCTCCAAGTTCAGCGCGGCGGGACTGCGCGAGATACTCTCACAACTGCCGATGCCGGTTGACCCCAACGTGCTCGTGGGCCACGCCGGCAGCGACGACGCCGGCGTGTATCGCCTCAGCGACGAGCTGGCGATGGTGCTGACGGTAGACTTCTTTACCCCCATCGTGGACGACGCGTACGACTACGGACGCGTGGCCGCCACCAATTCGCTCTCGGACGTGTACGCCATGGGCGGGCGCCCGGTGGTGGCGCTCAACATCGCGGGCTTCCCGGAGAACAAGCTCCCGGCGGACGTGCTGCGCGAGATCATTCGCGGCGGCGCCGACGTGGCGCGCGCGGCGGGCGTGTCCATCGTGGGCGGTCACACCGTCAACGACCCCGAGGTCAAGTACGGCCTGGCCGTGGTGGGCTTGATCGACCCGCGCCGTATCGTGCGCAACGCCGGCGCGCGAGCGGGGGACCGGCTGGTGCTCAGCAAGCCCATCGGCACCGGCGTACTGGCGACACGGCTCAAGGCGGGCGCGCTCCCGGCCGACGGCGCGAAGCGCCTGATCGAGGTAATGACCACGCTCAACCGCGAGGCGTCCGAGCTCATGCTCGCGCACGACGTGCACGCGTGCACCGACATCACCGGCTACGGATTGCTGGGTCATGCGGCCGAAATGGCGGATGGCAGCGACGTGACCATCACGCTGCGCGCGGCGGGCGTGCCCCTCATCGAGGGTGCGTACGACGCGGCCGCGCAGGGCTATCTGACCGGCGGCGGCAACAACACGAAGAAGTTCCTCGCCGGCGCCGTGCGCCTGGCGCCCTCCATCGACGCGGCCACCACCGCGCTGCTCTTCGACGCGCAGACCTCGGGCGGCCTCCTCATGGCCGTCCCCGCCGAAGAGGCGGATGCGCTGCTGGCAAGGCTCCAGGCCCACCACCCGCAGGCGGCCATCGTCGGCGCGTGCGTGGCGCGCACCGACGTTTCAATAATCGTGGAATAAAAGAGAGACGGCTAGAACACGCCCGCGTGCAGCGTGTTGCTGGTGCGAACCGGGGCCTGCACCATGGCGGTGTGGTTGTCGAGGCCCTCCATGAGCGCTTCGTGCACGCGGCTCAGGTACGAGTCGCGCACCGTGAAGAAGTCGTTGAGCTGCGCCGAGGAAACCGGTTCGCGGGCCGGGAGCTCGAGCTTGCGCGGGTTGACCCACGAGCCGTTGCGGGTGATGCGGTAGCACACGTGCGACGCGGTGGCGTAGCCGGTGGAGCCGACGTAGCCGATCAACTGTCCCTCGGTCACCTTCACCCCGCGCCGGATCCCCTTGCCGAACCCCGACATGTGCAGGTAGTACGACTCGTAGGTGCGGTTGTGGCGGATCTTCACGTAGTTGCCGTTGCCGGAGGTGAACTGTGACGCCACCACCACGCCGTCGCCGGTGGCGTAGATGGGCGTTCCCTTGGGCGCGGCGTAGTCGACGCCGTAGTGCGGCTTGTACACCTTCTGCACCGGGTGGAAGCGGCGTCCGCTGAAGCTGGACGAAATGTGCGTGAAGCGCAGCGGCGCGCGGCGCATCGCCTTCTGCATGGACTGACCCTCGAGCGTGTAGTAGGCCGGCTTGTGCTCGCCGTCCGCAAAGCGGATGGCGTTGTGCTCGCGCCCCGCGTTCACGATGCGCGCCGCCAGCACGTCGCCCAGCGTGGTCATGCCGGTGCGGTACGAGCGCAGCTCGTAGAGCAGCACGTACTCGTCGCCCGCGCGCAGATCGCTCGCCAGGTCGATGGTCCAGCCGAAGATGTCGTCGATGGAACCGGCCAGCTCCAGCGCGGCGCCCTGCTCCTGCAGCGACGCGTACACGGAGTTATAGATGGTGCCGTGGGTGACCGCGTAGGTGACCTCGAAGGGGACCTGCTCGACCGAGGCGGCGAAGCCATCGCCGGTGCGGCTCACGCGCACATAGTCGGCAACGCTGGTATAGAGGAGCAGGCTGTCGACCTCGCCGGTGTCGGTGGCGTAGAGATCGAATTCCTGCCCGGCGCGCACCCGCCGCCAGTCAAACGTGGTGCGGGTCTGGCGGGTGAGGATGTCAATATCCACCGCGGAGACCCCGAGCTTGCGCAACTCCACGTACAGCGAGCTGTTGCGGCCGATGGATCCCCGGACCGGCTCCCGCACCGCCGGCGTCCTGGCCAGGGTCTCCACCCCCGGGGGCGGCGTGACGCCGGTGATCGCCAGACCGGTCTCGGTGTCGGATGCCCCATTCCGGTCCAGGAACGGCTTCAGCAGGACGTCCCGGCCGGAAACCAGCACGGTCACGCTGAGCACGAGGGCGAGGATGGATGTTCGGCGCTGCATCATGGTTAATTCAAATGTTTGTATGGGCTTATCCGGCCCTTCCCGGTCCTCCATCATCGCCCAGGGGCGGGACCGGCGCAAGGCCTTTCTGGGCCCCACCGGGTACCTCTGCAACTTCCATTCCCCGATTCGACCCGCCCGCGGGGCCGGATTGTGGCGCATGGTGGCCCATTGTCCCCCCTAAACCGAAACCGCCGGTCGCGTTGCGGCCGGCGGTCTCGTCAGGGGCGGCGAATGACGGCGCCGCCGTTGCTCAATTGTAACCCCCGCCCCCGCGTCCCCCAAGGGGATTCTGGGGCTTTACTTCAGCAGCACCAGCTTGCGGGTCTGGGCAGTGGTGCCCGCGACGCTGAGCCGGGCGAAGTAGATGCCCGTGGGAACCGGCTCGCCGCGCGCGTTCGTGCCGTTCCAGCGCGCCACGTAGGTGCCCGGCTGCCGCGTGCCCTGCACCAGCGTCGCCACGCGCGCGCCGCTGACCGAGTAGATGGTCAGTTCCACCCGCGTCCCAGTTGCACCGGCAGCCCCGCCCACCACGTACGGGATCTGCGTGGCGGGGTTGAACGGGTTCGGGTAGTTGGCGCCGAGGTCGGTGCGATAGGCGCGCGTGCCGCCGGCCGCGGTAACGGTGGCGACGTCGCGGTCGCGCAATCCGCTCCACGCGCTGGCCTGGTCTTCGGCGTCGACCGCGCGCACGCGGTAGCGCCACAGCCCTTCCATGGAAGGAACGTGGTCATAGGTGGTGTCCGCGTCGGCGGTGGTGATGATGGACTCGTCCGCGCAAGTGACCACCGGATAGATGTTGTCCACGGTGTAGCCGACCTCGGTGTAGAACTGGTCGGTGAAGTAAGCCAGACGCAGCGCGATCTCCTGGCCGGTGTAGGCGGTGAGCGGGAACACCGCGCTCACCCAGCCACCGCTCGCGCCGGTGAAGCCGTGGCCGCGGTTGTTGCCATAGGGATTGAAGGTGGTGGTGATGTTGCCCTGGATGGGCGTCCACGACGCGCCGCCGTCGGTGCTGACATCCACGTAGCCGTAGTCGTAGTCGGTTTCGATGTTGTAGGTGATGTCGAACACGAGCGTGTCACTGTCCGCATCCACCACCAACGGCCGCTTCAACTGCATGGTGTAGGCGATGTTGTCGGCGTTGCCGGAGAAGTAGCCGCCACCGGCGAGGCCCGAGGGCGTGTACGAGAATCCGTTCAACAGCCAGTCGGCGGCAACGGGTGATGCGGTATCCGTGTAGAACGACGGATCGCGGCACGCCTCGATCTGGTAGTGCGTGGTCGGGTTGGGATCGCCCGCCTGCGGGGCGGTCCAGGAGACGCGCGTGATGCCGTTGCCGTAGGGCGCCTGGGTGGCGTACTGCGACGGCGCCCACGGTCCCACCACCTGATAGGGGTTGGCGGCGTACTGGAGCAGCTTCATGTTCATGGGCAGCAGCAGGTCGAAAGTGGGCTGGATCCAGGTGTCGTCCGGCCCGAAACCGCCCTGCGCGCTGCTGTTCATCTCCGGCGTGAACGCGAAGATCTTGTTCTTGCTGATCTGCTGGCCGTAGCCCCAGTCGTCGGAGCCGCCGTTGGTGATGTAGATGGCGCCGCTGGCCGGGTTGCCCGCCAGGTAGCCGTTCTCGGCCACCAGCGAGTCGCCCAGCGCCTGGTACACGGCGTGGTCGGGCGTGTTGCCGTAGATGTATCCCCACGGGTAGAGCAGCAGTTCGCCGTAGGTGTGATAGGAGAACCACGTCACGAACTGGTGCGCGCTCACAAAGGTACGCACGGCCTGGGTCTCGGGCTCGGAAAAGGGCCCCGTGCCGCGGTACAGGTCGCTGCCGGTCGACGGCGACGAACCGATGTTGTCGTAGCCCCACTGGTAGGCGTAGTTGCGGTTCAAGTCCACGCCGTAGGTGAAGTTGCCGTTGTCGCGCCGGTTCTTGCGCCACCAGGTGCCGGGGCTGGTGGCGTGGTTCAGCTGCACGTAGACGTGCCCGTCGGGGTTCACCATGGGGATGAACCAGATCTCGCGGTTATCGATGTAGTCGGTGACTTCCGCATCGACGCCGTAGTTCGCGAGCAGGTACTGCGCGAAGCGCAGCGGAATGTCCACGCTCATGAGCTCGCGCGCGTGGTGGTTGCCCATGTAGAGCACCTCGGGTTCGCTCTCGTCCACCGTCACGTTGTCGGAGACCTTGAGCGCGTAGATGCTGCGCCCCTCGATGCTGGTGCCGATGACGGAGCGCTGCGCGATCGCGGGATAGGCCGTCACCAGCGCCGTCAGCGCGGTGTCGAGCTCGGCGTAGGTGTGGTACGCGCCCAGGTTGGCGTCCAGCACCGCCGCGCCCTCGGGCGCGAATGGTTCGGGCGATTCCGAGACCGGGTAGGGGCGCGCGCGCAGCCACGCGAGCTGGGCGTCGTCGGCCAGCAGATCCACGCCGTACTTGGTGAAGGCCAGGATCTCGATGTCCTGCGCCATGATCTGCTCGATCTGGCGCGGGCTCTTGAAGGGCACGGTGACGACGGTGTCCGCCCGCGACCCCGCGGCGGAGAACGCCACGGCGCCGAGGACCAGGAGTGCGGCGATGCGCTGGGTAGGCTTTCTGGGATTCATGCGCTTCCTTCGGGACAGGGGAACGGCGACGGGGCAACCAGGCTAAATTCTACCGCGATTCACGCTTGCGTCGCAAGCCGGCGCGCCGCCCCGGGGTTGGTCCGCCCGGCAACGGCAAAGAAAACCCGGCGGCTGGGGGGGTATTGGGAGTGGTGCCAGCGCCACCTGTTGACTACACTGGTTCTGATGGCGCCGGTCGACAACCTACTGAAGAAGCAACTCGCGCAAATCAAGGCCCGCGCACTCATGCTCGCGGGCCGCGCATCGTCCGACGACGGCGACTCGGGGGCATCTTCCGCGTCTCCTCCTGCCAATGAGATCATCGAGTCCGTGGTCCGCACCGGTGCCGTCACCCGGGGCAGGGACTTCCCCCGCGCCGCGGTCACCCGCACCGAGGAGCGCCCGCGGCGTTTTCCGTGGTGGTTCCGGCGGCGGCAGGTGCGGGAGGAGCGGCACGGCTTCGAGGGCGCGTTCCAGCGCATGCTCGAGCAGCTGTCGTCCGGCGACCCGCTCGGCATCGAGGAAGCCGTTCCCGGCCTGGTGACCGCCACCGACAGCGCGCCCTTCTATCTCATCCGCCGCCACGGACCGGACCTCGACCCCCTCGCGGCGGAAGAATCTGCGCGCTTCGGCGGGTTCAGCGCCTGGCCCGCCGGCATCGTGCGCACGCGCGTTGGATCCCACGCGGTGGACGGCATCGAAATTGTGAAGAGGAATGGCGTTCCCGATCCGCGCGGCGTGCTCTTCCTGGACATCGAGACCGCCGGTCTCTCGGCCAATACCTACGCCTTCCTGGTGGGGCTGATGTACTGGGAGGACGGCCGTTTCGTGAGCGACCAGGTGTTCGCGCGCGACTACAATGAAGAGGAGGGGATGCTGCGCCACGTGCGCGCCACCATGGAGCGCTTCGATACGGTGGTGACGTACAACGGGGCCAGCTTCGACCTGCCGTTTCTGCGCCAGCGCATGACGGTGCTGCGGGTGCCGGACATCGCCCCCATCGAGTCGGTGGACCTGCTGCACGCCGCACGGCGCGTCTACAAACCGGTGCTGCCCAACTGCCGCCTGGTGACGGTGGAGAAGCACCTGCGCGGCGTGGAGCGCGTGGACGACATCCCCAGCCGCTTCATCCCCCGCGCCTACCACGAGTTCGTCCACACCCGGGACGCGCGCCTGATGCGAAACGTGGTCTACCACAACCGCATGGACGTCTTCACCATGGCGGTGATGCTCAACCGCATGGGCGAAATCCCGTTGGCCACGCAGGCCGCGGGTGATACCATCCCCCCGCCGAACCCGCCTCACGTGACCTTCTAGTCCGACGGGCGCGCGTCCCTGCGCGGTCTCCGTCGCGGGATGGGATGCAGGATGAACGTCGACAAGTTTTTGAAACATCTCGAGACCTCGGAGTGGTACGACGGGCAGATCGTGCGCGTGGAGCGCTTGCCGGAGCGGCCGGCGAGGTTTGCGCCCCTCGACCCGCCGGTGCACCCGCGCATCGCCGCCGCCATCAACACCGACGGCATCACCCGGCTCTACACCCACCAGGCGGACGCCATCCGCCACGCGCGCGCGGGCGAGCACGTGGTGGTGGTCACCGGCACCGCGAGCGGCAAGACGCTCTGCTACAACGTGCCGGTGCTGGAGGCGATTCTCGCCGAGCCCGACGCGTGCGCGCTGTACCTGTATCCCACCAAGGCGCTC
>JAOUHG010000070.1 GCA_029865265.1 Candidatus Krumholzibacteriia bacterium
CAGCACGCCCACCTCGGCGGCCGCCACCGCGCGCGCGTCCCACTTGGGGTCGCGGGTGGCGAGGTAGCGGAAGCTCGCGATGAACACGATGAGAAAGCCAAGAAACGCGTTCCAGGCCAGCGGCACGTGGAAGTAGAAGATCTTCTGCACGATGCCCTGTTCCTTCTCGATGGGCGCGTAGAAGAAGACCATCACCAGCGCCACCGCCATCCACATGAACAGCGCCGACTCCAGGACGGCATTCCGTCGCGTTTGCATTGTCACTCCTCCAGTGCGTACTCGAAGACCAGCAGCGACGCGGTCACGAACACCACGTCGTACACCAGCAACAGCTTGAACCAGAAACCCGCGCTGTCGATGCCGCCCAGCGCGAAGGACGTTGTCTCCACCGCCGCGATCAGCGCGGGCACGCTGATGGGGATGAACAGCAGCGGGAGCATCAGCTCGCGCATGCGCGTGTTGGCCGCCACTACGGAGAAAAGCGTCCCCGGCGCGGCGAAGCCGATGGCACCCAGCGCGAACGAGGCCGCGAACCAGCCGATGCGCTCCGCGGGCACCGACACGTCAAAGAAAATCACGAACAGCGGCAGCACCGCAAGCTGCGTCGCCATGAGAAAAATGGTGTTGGCGAAGAACTTCCCCAGGTAGATGCCGCCCGCGTCCACCGGCGCCAGTGCGAGCGCGCGGCCCGCACCCGATTCCTTTTCGATGGCGGAGCTGCGGTTCAAGGCCAGCGTGCCGCTGAACGCGAACGCCACCCAGAAGAACCCAGCCGCCAGCCGGCGCATCTCGGGCGTGTCGCCGCCCAGCGCAAAGTTGAACACCACCAGCACCAGCACCGCAAACACGAACGCCGCGCTCACGGCGTCGCGGGTGCGCATCTCGATCTTGAGATCCTTCCACAGAACGGCGGCGGCAACTCGCAGCATGGTGGGGTTCAGGCGCGCGGCCGCTCCGGTTCGGGTGTGGGTGCGCCGCGCGTGTTGCCGGTGAAGAGCACCGTCCAGTAGGCGTGACGGAACTCGGCCAGGTCGGCCTCGGTGGTGGGCCGGTCGTAGGTGAGCGCGCCGCGCTCCAGGATAACGGCGCGCGTGGCCACCGGGTAGGCGCGCTCCACGTCGTGCGTGCTCATTAATACCGTGCCACCATGGTTGGCGAACTCGCGCAGCATGGTGGCGAGCGACTGGCTGGAGATTTCATCCAGGCCGGTGAAGGGCTCGTCGAGCAGCAGGAGCCGCGGATCGTGCACCAGCGCACGGGCGATGGCGGCGCGCTGCTTCATGCCGCGGGAGAGTTCGCGGATGGTGCTCGCGGCGCGCGTGCCCAGTTCCACCCGCTCCAGCAGTTCGATCGCGCGCGCCTCCGGGTTTGCCACGCCGTAGAGCCGCGCGAAGAAGCGCAGGTTATCCAGCACGGTAAGGTCCGAGTAGAGGCAGATGTCGTGCAGCACGAAGCCCACCGCGCGCCGCGTTTCCAATGACGCGCGCTTGATGTCCTCGCCGAAGATGCTTACGGTTCCGTCGTAGGAACGGATGAGCGATCCGGCGATCTGCAGGAAGGTGGATTTTCCGGCGCCGTTGCGCCCGAAGATGGCCACGCACTCGCCCGGCGTGACGGAGAGGTCCACGGCCCGAAGCGCGGCCACGCGGCCGTAGCGCTTGGTGAGCCCCGCGCACGCCAGCGCCGCGCTCATGAGGCCTGGGTGGGTTTGACCGCGTGCGGCGCAGCCTCCGGTTTGTGCTGTTGTTCGGGCGCCTTGCCGCCGTGTGCGCGCATGCGCAGGGCCATGACGCCCAGCTTGGTCATCAGACTTTCCCGCGCCGCCTTGTGGGCATCGTTAGAGATGGAGCCGGTGGCGTGCAGGTCGTCGAGGCGCGCGAGCCGTGTCACCAGCAGGTCGTAGTAGCCGCGCAGCACCTTGGGATCGTTGAGCGGGTCGCTCGAGCCGCGCAATGTCACAAAGGCCAGTGTTCCCAGCACCAGGCCCAGTGTCACCATGAGGTAGCGTGAGAACGATTCCGACTGGCCGGCGACCACCGTCACGTCACCGCCGCCTCCACCCCCACCCCCACCGCCCGCCATCTCCGGCCCGTGTTCGTGGCCGCCCACGAACTTGAGCTCCAGCGCGGAGCCCCGGGTGAGTCCGTGCAGCGTCCACGACGCCATGCCGTGCACGTCCTCCTGCTTGGCGAGGCTGTGCGACGTGCTGGTGATCTGCATGTGCGGATCCACCGCGAAGATGCTCACGTGACCGATGTCGTAGATGATGTCCTGGTTGAGGTCGTACTCGTCGCCGGCGTAGGGGACCTTGTAGGTGATCCCCACGCGCGTTACACCGGGACGGATGGGATAGTCGAGGTAGTACACGTTGTCGGTGCCGGTGGCCTCGGGATCGCGGTCGAGCGGGACGTTCATGGACACCACGAAGCACTGCGTAATGGTGTCCACGTCCGCCGGAATGTACAGGCGGAAGAAGCCTTCGTCGCCGTTGATGGAGCGCGCCGGCTCGGTGGCGTTGTCGATCTCGAACATCTGCTCGATCACGAGGCGGTCGCCATCGCGCACGGCCGCAATGTGGGGCATGGTGACCTTCACGCCGTCCCATGACGTCGTGGTCTCGTACACCTTCACCGTGACTTCCTTGTCGGTTCCGTCGGGCTGCAGCGGTTCGTTGTAGGAAATGCCCGCGTAGTCCACACGCAACAGGTAGAAGCCCTGCGCGGCGAGGTTCTCCATCACGAACTCACCGTTCTTCGACTTCACGGACTGTTCCTCGTCCATGCCCTGGGAGGGATTCACAGCGTACACCGTGGCATCCACGCTCTTGCCGGTGGTTCCGTTGACAATCTTGCCGCGCACCGTGAAGGCGCCGGCGTTGCCGGCCATCACGGTGAGCGCGGTCAGGACGAGCACGGCCAGAGGCAACCGGCCGTGCGACCTCGATGTTGACATGGCTAGTTCACCTTCCGGCGCGACTTTACGTCGTGTTCGATCATGTCCTCGACCTCGCGCCGCAGGTGCGCCTCGTCGATCTGCTTGACGACCTCGGCGGCTTCCGCCATGAGGCCCTCGCGCAGGCGCTTGTGGTCCGTCTCGGAGAGCTTGCCCATGGCGAACTCGTTGTCGAGGTCGCGGAGGTTGTCATAGACGATGCTGCGCTTGGAGTAGAGGTAGGCGAGCTTCTTCTGGTCGCCCAGGCCGAGCATGTCTTCCAAATAGTAGAGATGACGTTTGGAGCTCACCAGCGGATAGGCCACGAAACCGAGCGCCGCCGCGGAGAGAATTCCGATGACGAAGAGGGACATTATTGATCGATCCTCATTTCTTTCTCGATCCGCTTCTGGAGATCGGGGTCGATCTCGACGGATGTGCCGCCCGCGGTGGCGAGCCTGCGTCGGGCCGCCCAGCGCGACGCCATGTAGAACACGACGAAGAGGCCGACGAGCAGGCCGAAGCCCGGCATCACCCAGGCGGCGATGTTGAAACCTTCCGTCGGCGGCGACGAGAGCACCTTCAGGCCCATCTCGTCGACGAAGCCCTGGATGATCTCCTCGTCGCTCTTGCCTTCCAGCAGCTGCTTCTCAACCGACTGCCGCATAGGAATGGCCGAGGGGCAGTTGACGTGGTTGCACACGCGCAGAATCATCTGGCAACTGCACTGGCACACCAGCTTGTCGGAGATGGTGTTGAAGCGCGTGGCGAGAACCGGGTCCTCGAGCGTGGACTTGGCCGACTGCCCGAGCGCAGTGGTTGCCGCTACCAGGAGCAGGAGTACGATTGCGGCCGCGCGCTTCACGTGGTCACCAGTTCTTCCGCGTCTTCGAGCAGCTTCTCGACCGAGCGCTTCTGTTTCTTGACGCGGCGTTCGCGGCGGTTGGGGAGCAGCGTGATGATGGTGCCGCCCACCAGCACGTAACCGCCCAGCCACACCCACGACACCAGCGGGTTGATCCACACCTGCATCACCACCGCACCGGTCTGTTCCTTCACGTTGGCGAACACCACGTACACGTCCTCGAGGGGCGTGTGGTGCATGCGCACCTCCGAGGTGGTCTGTTCGCTGGCCGGGTAGAAGCGCTTCTCGGGCGAAAGCTCGGCGATCTTCTTGCCGCCGGTGGACACCGCCACCGTGGCCGACATGCCCTCGAAGTTCGCGTTGGAGACGTCGTCGATGGAGAGGCACTCGAAGTCGTACTTGCCGATGGTGAACTTGTCGCCCTCTTTCACCTCGCCCCAGCCCTCGGTGGTGAACGCCTGGCCGGTGAAGCCGACGATCAGCATCAGGAAGCCCAGGTGGGTGATGTATCCGCCATAGCGGCGCTTGTTGGCCATGGTCAGCCCGATGAGCGCGTTGAACATGTTCTCGCCGGTGTTGCGCATGCGCGCCCGCGCGCCGCGGTTGAACTCCGAGAAGAGCGTTACCAGCACGAAGGCGGAGAGACTGAACGACATCACCGGGTAGATGGAACGAATGCCGAAGATCACGCACCCGATGGCCGTGGCCACGCCCATCAGGGTGGGCCACATGAAGATGTGCTTCATGCTCTCCCACGACGTCTTGCGCCACGCGAGCAGCGGGCCCACGCCGGTGAGGAACAGGAGGAACATGGCGATGGGGATGTTGATCTTGTTGAAGAACGGCGCCCCCACCGTCACCTGCTCGCCGGTGACCAGTTCGGAGAACACCGGAAAGAGCGTCCCCCAGAATACCGCGAAACACGCCGCCAGCAGGATGAGGTTGTTGAACAGGAAGCTTGCCTCGCGCGATGCGTACGAGTCGAGCTGGTTGTCGCTCTTGAGGAACTCGAGGCGCGTGAGCACCAGGTAGAGCGCGAAGCCGCCAATCAGCACCAGGAACACCAGGAAGTAGGTGCCGATGGACGACTGCGCAAACGCGTGCACGCTGGACACGATGCCGCTGCGCGTGAGGAAGGTTCCAAAAATGGCCAGCAGGTAGGTGGTGATGATGAGCACCACGTTCCACACCTTGAGCATGTTCTTGCGTTCCTGCACGATCACCGAGTGCAGGAAGGCGGTTCCGGTGAGCCACGGCATCAGCGAGGCGTTCTCGACCGGGTCCCAGGCCCAGTAGCCGCCCCAGCCCAGCTCCACGTAGGCCCAGCGGCCGCCCAGCAGAATGCCGGTGCCGAGGAAGATCCACGCGAACAGCGTCCAGCGCCGCGCCATCCTGATCCAGCCCGCACCCAGCTCGCGCGTGATCAGCGCCGCCATGCAGAAGGCGAACGGCACCACGAATCCCACGTAGCCCAGGTAGAGCATGGGCGGGTGGATCACCATGGCCGGGTGCTGCAGCAGCGGGTTGAGTCCGCGGCCGTCCTGGGCGGTGAACACGCGCTTCACGCCGTCGCCATGATCCATCACCAGGTGCTCGAAGGGGTTGGCTCCGAACTTGTTCATGATGAGGAAGAACGCGGACGTAATGGAGAGAATGCCCAGCGTGTAGGGCACCAGCTTGCCGGAATGGTGCCGGTTGCGCAGCGCCACCAGTGCGGCGAAGCCGGTGAGGATCCAGCTCCAGAAGAGCAGCGACCCCTTCTGGCCGCCCCACAGGGCCGCCGCCTTGTAGAAGAAGGGAAGGTCGCGGTTGCTGTAGTTGGCGACGTACTCGATGCTGAAGTCGCTGCGCATGAGCAGGACTTCCAGCGCGACCACGGCCAGGGTGACGAACCCGAACACCACGTACACCGCGCGCTCGCCGCTCTTGACGAGTTCACGCCGGCCGGTGCGGGCGCCATAGAATAGAGAAAAGAGCGCGAAGACGCAGAATGTCAGCGCGATCGCGATTGAGAAATTGCCAAAGTCAGCCACGGGATGCTCCGTTGTGAGGTGTGATCAGACCCATCGCGCGCCGAAAGGCGCACACGAACCGCGATTTCAGTACGAGTCGCCGCCGGCAGACGAATTGTCCGCCCCGCCGCCGTCCATGTCAACGTCGGTCGGGTGCTGGGCATCCTTGCCGTACTCCGCCTCGTATTTGGAAGCGCACTTCGCCTGGATATGATCGGCGTCGAAAGAACCGTCCTTGAGACGCTCCCCTTCGACGATCGCCTCGGAGCCATCCTTGAACGTGTCCGGAACCGGCTGGCTGCCGGAGTACCGGACTGCAAGTGTGTGGGTCTCGTCCTGCGTGAGTGTAAACGATACGTCTTTTCCGTCGCGAACGATCGACCCCGGCTGAACGATGCCGGCCACCCGAAGGCGCTTGCCCTCGGCGCGTTCGCCCATGACGTTCAACTCGTCGATGGTGCTGTAGTAGGCCTTGCCCTCCTGGTAGCCCGCAAACGCGAAGTACGCGATCGCTACCAGGATCACACCAATACCGACGGCGAAACGAAGCTGTCTTTTCATGTTCATGCCACCCCGATTGGACCCGCGTGTGGTACGGCCGCCACGCGCTGTTAGCACCAATATAACCGAGTCACGAGGCCGCTTCAACGGCCCTTTGTGACAACCTTCACAAGTCTAAGCTTTGTAGTTCAAGCTGCCATTCTCGTTCCAAATCACGGGCTTGGTAAAGGGCCAATTCGCAGTGGAGACAACTCTACATAAATGGAGAATAATCTACAAGCTGGTGACGTGA
>JAOUHG010000071.1 GCA_029865265.1 Candidatus Krumholzibacteriia bacterium
GGCGCCGTTTCCGTCCAGCGGAGGTTTACCGAATTCGTCCTTCCATGATCGAGCGCATGCGCTCGAATCCCGGACGCTCGTTCTTCTGGTTGACCGGCCATTTCACGCCCGGAGAGGCGTTGGCCGTCGGGGAGGGGGGCGCCGGGTCCAGCAGTGTGAGATAGATGTTGTTGAAATCATGGCCCTTCTGGACCCAGACCAGCGTGGGCGTCGTGCCACCGTAGACGGCGGCCGGGTCCACGCCCGGGTCGTACATGGAGTTGTAGTTCACGTCCATGTACGCGGCCACGTAGTAGCGGCCGTCCGCCATTCCATCCAGAGTGTTGAACTCCCAATGGGAGTAGGCAGGCCAGAACACCATCGTCCCGTAGAGTGGCGGTCCGGTGGGATCAAAGCTGTCCGCGTCAAACAGACCGATGCGGATATCGCCCATTGAATAAATGCCGCTATACGTTACGTGGCCAGTGACCGCACTGGGATCGAAAAGCGGGAAGTTCACGTTGGCAACGTGATTGCCGCCGGCGATGGTCACACTGTCGGGTGACATGTCACCCGCGCGAATATCCACGCCCCACATGCCGATCGCATCGCCCTGTGATGGATCGACGACGCCGTCCTTGTTGGAATCCATGATGGCGAAGGGGTAATACGTGTCGTCGACGAGACTGCTGAGATTGTACGTGTTGTTACCAGCAACGACATCAATCGCGCCAAACTTGAAGTTATCCGTCTCCATTGGCGATGCCGTTGCCGCGACGACGTACGCGCCGGTCGGATCCGAGGCGCTGTCGGACAGGGGATCGCCCGTGATGGTTCCCGCAATATGGCCGGTCGCGAGGGCCTCGCCGGTGGTAAAGCGGATGACATACGGAACCGTGTTTTCGTTGCCCGCCAGGTCCATCACCGCGCCCGGGGCGAGCGTGACGATGTACTGCTGATCGGCGGCGAGCGGGATGTCGGGCGTGAAGGTCAGCGTCTTGCCGCTGTTGGTGAACACCACCTCGCCGTCACCGATTTCGGGGTACACGTCGATGTAGATCTCAGTCTGGTTGATCGCCTCCGAGAACGTCATCGACAGCGTGGTATGGATGCTCACCCTGGTGGCGCCGTCGGCCGGAATCGTGGAAACAAGGGCCGGGGGCGTGATGTCCACGGTGGATGTCGTGGTGAACGACCAGGTCACCGTAGGCATGGTGTTGCCGGAGTAATCCTGGATGCCTTCCAGCTTCACGTTGTATTTGACGCCCGGTGACAACAAGTTCTGCGGGTACACGATCACGTGAACGCCGTTGTCGGGGCTATCCGCCAGAAACTCCAACGGACCCGCCTCCGAAACGCACGAAAACCCCATGAAAAAGGAAGCGGCGGTGACCGCTTCGGAAAACTGCATCGTTATCTGCGTGCCCACGGGCACGTTGACCGCATTGGGTGCGGGCGAACGCGCGACGAGCGCGGGCGGAGTGACATCCGGATCGTTCGACCCGGTGAACGTCTTTGTGATCGGCGTGAGTATGCTGTTACCCGCGAGATCCTTGACCCCCTTGACGCTGAAGTCATACGCAATCGTATCCATCAGCGAGATCGTGGTGAGCAGCACGGTCCGCAGATCGCTCATGAGCGATGCCGAGGCAAGGTGCAGCGTGTCGCCCGGACTGGCGGGTGCATACCCGGGCGTGCTCTCGATGATGGTGTAGAAGGGGAGGTTCTCGGCCGATGCGCGCTGCACGGACTCCGAGAATTTTACCGCGATGTGCCCCGCGTCGGGGGCCGTCACGCTGGTGACCGCCGGTGGCGTGGTGTCGGTTGAGCCGTCGCCGGGGCCGCCGTCGTCGCTGCAACTCAGGACCGCCAGGGCGAGGGCTGCCATCGCCAAGGTGCCGAATTTGAAGTGTTTGAACATGATTCCGCCTCCTGAAGGTGGGAGCGCCTGCAAGGCGATTGTGCGCCCCCCGGAAGCAGTCTGGCCATGATGCATGTGCATCATTCGTGCTCCGCGCACTCGACCTCACCGATCCCAGCGTCAAGGTCAAGTATCCCGACAACTACTGATGAATCCAGAACTTGACGCTGGCGCGGAGACCGACCTAGGATGGAGACACACCGACAAAAGGTATCAACTGCCGAGAAACCGGGTTTACCGGGTCCCATCCAATGCTCGTGCACCGAGGCCCGCGGCGCTGGCTGCAAGGAGGCATTATGGATCTGTCCACACTGGGAACTTCCCTGCAAACCACCCTGGGTGCCAACCTGCCGGCCATCGGTGCCGGACTCGGCATCCTCATCCTCGGCTGGATTGCGGCCGTGGTCGTGCGCGCGGGCGTCAAGCGCGGGCTGGAACTGCTCAAGCTCAACAAGCACATCGCGGAAACGACCGAGCGCGAGATGAACGTCGAATCCGCCATCGCCACCGGCGCGTTCTGGCTGATCATCCTGGTCACGCTGCTGGCCGTGTTCAACACGCTGGACCTGCCCCTGCTGTCCGGGCCGTTCCAGGTTCTGGTGACCCAGATCATGGGCTACCTGCCGCGCCTGCTGGCCGGCACCATCCTGATCGTGCTGGCGTGGCTCATCGCCACGGTGCTGCGCGCGGTCGTGAACCGCGTGCTGCGCAGAACCCAGATCGACGAGAAGCTCACCGAGCACGCCGGCATGCAGCCCATGAGCAAGAACGCCGGCAACGTGCTCTTCTGGCTGGTCATTCTGCTGTTTGCGCCCGCCTTTCTGGGCGCCTTCGACCTCAGCGGCCTGCTGGAACCGGTGAGCGGCATGATCGACGAGATGCTCGCCATGGTGCCCAACATATTCGCCGCGGCGGTGATTGCCTTTGCGGGCTGGCTGGTGGGGCGGATACTCGGCGGACTCACCAGCAACGTGCTGGCCGCCACCGGCGTGGACGGAGCCAGCGTGCGCGCGGGTCTCGACGAGCGGGTGAGGATCTCCCGGCTCGCCGGCACCCTGGTGATGATCTTTGTCTTCGTGCCCGCGTTGATTGCCGCGCTGGACGCGCTCCAGATCGAGGCGATCTCGGAACCCGCCACGCAGATGCTCAACAAGGTGCTGCTCGCGGTGCCGAATCTGCTGGCCGCCGCGTTGATTCTCATCATCACATGGTACGTGGCCCGCTTCGTGGCGCGTATCGTCACCCGCCTCATGGAGGGAATGGGCTTCGACACCCTGGCGGAGAAGATGCACGTCGCACATCTCTTCTCGGGGCCGATGCAGCCCTCGCGCCTGGCCGGCTCGCTGGTGCTGTTCTTCGCCATGCTGTTTGCCACTGTCGAAGCCGCCAACCAGCTGGCATTCACACAGGTGCGCGACGTGGTGACCATGCTCATCGAGTTCGGCGGCCAGGTGCTGCTGGGCGCGGTGATCTTCGTGGTGGGAGTATGGCTGGCCAACCTGGCGTACGCGGCCGTGAAGCGCGCCGGTGGCGCCCACAGCGCATTCCTGGCCAATATCACCCGTGTCGCCATCGTGGGTGTGGTGATCGCCATGGGCCTGCGGGCCATGGGGATTGCCAATGACATCGTGAACATGGCCTTTGCGTTCACCTTCGGCGCCATCGCGGTGGCCATCGCGTTGTCGTTCGGACTGGGCGGCCGCGAAGCGGCGGGCAAGCAGATGGATCGCTGGCTGACGAAGATGGGCGGAGACTGAGCGGGCGCGGCGGCCGCGTGCCGTTCGCGCAGGGAGAGAGTCCAATGAGCAACACGGTTGTCGTGATCACCGGCGCCAGCGCCGGAATCGGTGCTGCGCTGGCGGAACTGCTGGCGGCCCGCGGGATGTCGCTGGTGCTGGTGGCGCGCCGCAAGAAGGAGCTGGAGACGGTCGCCGCGCGCTGCGGCGGCCGCGCGCTCGCCATCGTGGCGGATGCGGCCGATCGCGCCGAGGTGCGGCGCGTGGTCGGCACGGCGCTGGAGCAGTTTGGTCACGTCGACGTGTGGGTCAACAACGTGGGCCGAGGCATCACGCGCATGCCCTCGCAACTGACCGACGAGGACGTGGACCATATGATGCGCCTCAACGTGAAGTCCGCGTTGTACGGCATGCAGGAGGTGCTGCCGCACTTCCAGGCGCGCGGCACGGGTCAGATCATCAATGTGTCGTCGCTGCTGGGGCGGGTGCCGTTTGCAACCATGCGTTCGGCGTACTGCGGCGCCAAGCACTTCCTCAACGCGCTGACCACCACCTTCCGCGCCGAGGTGCAGGAGAAGCACCCCGACATCCAGGTCTCTCTGGTATCGCCCGGCGTGGTGCGCACCGACTTCGGCAACAGCGCGCTCCACGGCGGGCCGGACTCGCGCAGCTTTCCGGAGTCGCAGAGCGCGGAGGAGGTGGCGGAGGTGATCGCCGGCGTCATCGAGTCCCGCAAGCCCGACGTGTACACGCGCCCGGGCGCCAGCCAGCGCATCGCCGGCTACTACGCGGGCCTGGGCGTCGACCCCTGAGCTCGCGCGGGCCGTCTGCGGCACACCGCTCCAGCATCCAGGCCCAAGCCCCTGGGGGAGTGTTGCGGCCTTGAAACAGGCGGGCGGTGGCGGTAAAATGGACACCACAGTCTTTTTTTAACCCCAAAGGAATCCGATCATGATGAAGAAGACCCTGGTTCTGGTATCCCTGGTGGCGTTGTCGGCCTGGTTCGTGTGCGCACTCGCGATGGACGCCCGCGCGCAGGCGCAGGACGAAACCGCACCCGTGATTTCAAAGCAGGAGACCACGGCGGAAGTGCCGGAACTGGACAACCTGCACGAGGTCATCTACCAGCTCTGGCACGACGCGTACCCCGCCAAGAACTACGCGTTGATCAAGGAATTGCTCACGCAGGCGGACGAGCTCACCGCCAAGCTGGATGCAGCGGAGCTGCCCGGAATTCTGCGCGACAAGGAAGGTGCCTGGGAGGAGGGCAAGGTGAAGCTGACGGAATCGCTGGCGGCGTTGCACAAGGCGGCGGACGCCAACGACGAGGAAGCCATGCTCAAGCAGACCGAGGCGTACCACGCCGCCTTCGAGGGTCTGGTGCGCGTCATCCGTCCGGTGGTGCCGGCGCTGGACGCCTTCCACCGGGAGCTCTACAAGCTCTACCACTACTACGCACCCGAGTACGACCTCCCCAACATCCGCGCGCAGGCGGCGGCCATGAAGGAAGCCATCCCGGCGCTCAAGGAGTCAAAGCTTCCGAAGAAACTCGAGGACCGGCAGAAGAGCTTTGATTCGGCGGTGGTGTCACTGGAGAACGCGGTGGACGAGCTGGTGGCTACGGCCAGCACGGACGACAAGGACGCCATCCTCGCCGCGGTGGAGAAGGTCCACATGGTGTATGTGAGAACCGAGAAGATCTTCGGCTGAGAACATGCGCACGGTGGGGGAGTCCCCACCGTGCGCTCACCACGATTCTACTTCAGCAGTACCATCTTGCGCGTTTGCACGAACGTGCCTGCCTGCATCCGGTAGAAGTACACACCCGTGGCCACCGGTTCGCCCCGGCCGTTGCGGCCGTCCCACGACACCTGGTGCGCGCCCGCCGGGCGCGGCTCGTCCACCAGTGTTTTCACCAGGCGCCCGGTTACGTCGTACAGCCGGATGGTCACCGGTGTCCGATCGACCGGCACGTCGTAACCGATGACCGTCGTCGGATTGAACGGGTTGGGAACGTTCTGGCGCAGGGCGAGGCTCTTCGGAACCGGCGCCGGGCCGACCGCGGTAACACTCCCGATGCCGATCACGAAGGGCGATAGCGTGCTCGTCTCGCCGCACACGCGGTTGGCGTCGGTATCGACGCTGGTGGTGATGTCCACCCACGCGGGCGGCATCGCCGTGGCGTCGTAGTGGATGAGGCGGACGTTGGCCTCCGGTCCCGGGAGAGATGCTTCGTCGTATCCGAAGCACACCTCGACGGTTCCCGAGAAGGTCGCCGTGGTCGAGATGTCGTAACACAGCGAGTCCGG
>JAOUHG010000072.1 GCA_029865265.1 Candidatus Krumholzibacteriia bacterium
CGATTCACCAGTCGAACGCGCTGAATCACGTGGAGATGGAGGAAATCGCCTCGATCGAATTCCTGAACAGGGATGTGGTCTATCAGAAGGTCACGAAGTTCGATCCCCCTCCGTACAGCGGCCTGGCAACGCAGTAGGTTTCATCTGCCGAGCGCCAACAGACGCTCGTTCGCTGCAATTACTTCCGGCAGGTCGGGGTCTGCGCGCCACCAGCCTTCCAGGAAGCTGCGGTACTCCGCCGCGGCCGCATCGGTTGCGCCGCGCTCATCCAGAATGCGGGCAAGATGATAGCGGGCGATGCGGTGGCCGGGGTGGTGCTCAATGACATCGCGCACTTCCGCTTCGGCTTCGTCAAGGCGCTGCTCCATCTGGAAGGCCTCCGCGCGCATCAGGCGGTAGTCGATGTCCGTGAATGCCCAGATCTTCCCGTAACGCACGGCGAGTTCGAGTTGCTCGATGGCCAGCCCGGCGTCTCCCTCCGCCAGTGCCAGCCTGGCCGCCGAAAAATAGTGGTTCGCGAACAACATCATGGTCTCCCGGCCGCGCGCCTCGTCTTCGGTTAGAATCTGCCGCGCCTCGCCAAGACGGCCCACGGCGATGAGCGAGCGGATCTCGCCATCCGGGCGATTGTACTTGGAAACGTTGGGGTCGCGGGTCCAGCCCTCGGTCGTGCGACACCTGACGATGTAGTCCAGCGCTTCCCCGTGACGGCCGATGCGGCTGAGAAGGTTGCACATGTTCACGTCGCGTCTCACCGCGTCGACCTCGGTCGCGCTCTGGTTCGCCTCCGTCAGCAGCGCCAGCGCGTCGCGATACCGCCCGGCCCGGAGGTAGTAGCTGACAACCCCGCTCTCCGTGTTGACCCTCATTCGGTATCGCTCGCGTGGTGTCAGGCCGCTGTTCCCGGCATACGCTTCCGCCAGTTCGATCGCCTGCTCGAGGTCGCCGCGGACGTACGCGATTGTAATCAGTCTGTTCTCCAATTCCAGCGGCCGGGGATCCACCCGCATGCCTTGCTCGAGGGCGGCCAATGCACTGTCCGGCTTGCCGAGCACCATGTAGTTGTCCGCCAGCATGTCCCATGCATCAAACGAGTCGTCGATTGCGATTCTTCGCCGTGATACTGGAATCGCCTCGTCGGCGCGTCCGGTGGCAGTCAACCCGCCGGCGGTCATCTCGAGGAAGAAGAGATCGTCCGGGTAGAGCGCGAGCCCTGTGACTGCATATTCAAGGGCTTCGCTCCAGTGCCAGTACCACCACTTGGCAATGGACATCTCCTTGAGTGCATCGTGGTCGTCCGGCCATCGATCCAGCATTTCAGCGTACGTCTTCATGGCGTCCGCGCCATTCAAGGCAAGTCGGTCGCGCCACGCCTCCACGCGCAACCGGTCGCGCAGGCTGAGGCGCTCGCGATGACGCCACGCCAGGTCGGCGGACGCATGGGCCGCCGGCTGTCTGCCCAGCTCGTTGAATGCCTGGCTCTGCTGGTACCCCGCGAGTGCGAACGTGGTGTCGATGTCGAGTGCCCGGTCCAGTACGGTCACCGCATCGGTGTACCGGTTCTCCAGGTACAGTTTCTGGCCTTGCATGTAGAGTTCGTACGCGTCGGCGGACGACGTGGTCATGGCGGGCAGCCTGCGCGCGATCGGCGCCCGGGTGCCGCTGTGGGCCGCGATATCCGGGAGCGTCTGTGCGATCACGGAGTCGACGGCGGCCATGAGGTCAGGGGCGGCCATCCGGCCGTGCTTCAACGAGCGGCGGCTTGCTGTCTCCGACAGACTCCAGCTCACGATGCGCTCATCGCCGGACGCGGTGATCTCCGAGGTGAGCACCAGGGTTGCCCCGGCCTCACGGGCGAGGTCGATGGCGTCGTGACGGCCCTTCGCCGCGGCGCGTTTGCGGATTCCGGAGACATGCTGCGCGCTGAGCACGCGGCACGGGCTGTTCTCCGCGAGACCCGTCTGCAGGAGTGTTTCCAGCGTGGCCGCCCGCGCGGAGTCCGCTCCCGGGACCGTCCATGCCGCCAGCACGGGTGCGGCGACGGGGACGATGGCACGATCGCGGGTTGCAATGTAGGCCGCCGCGCTCACCGTGGCCACACCGATTGCGGCGTACATGGCGATTCTGCGTGGCCGGCGCGAGTGGCCTGGGCGGGTGAGATCCAGCAGTGCGACCTCGAGTTCCGCCGCGAACTCACCCGCCGTGCGCGGCCGCTTGTGCGGATCGGAATCGAGCGCGCTGAGCACGGCACTGTCGGCACGGGCCGGCAGGCCCGGGTTCAGAACGCCGGGAGGCCTCGGTGGAGGGGGATCCTGCGACGAGAGTGATGGTCCACCTGTTTCCGTGGTCTCGGTTGGCGGAAAGGGATACCGCCCGGTCAGCATCTCGTAGAGAACCACGCCCAGCGCAAAGATGTCGGAGCGCTCGTCCGGCGCAGCGCCCTTGCGCACTTCGGGTGCGATGTAGTACGGCGTTCCTCCGCGCCGCCCCGCACTCCGCGCCGCCCCGGCAGAGGCAGCGAGACCGAAGTCGAGCAGGATACCGCGTCCGGCGGGGGTGATCATGACGTTGCTGGCCGAGACGTCGCGGTGCAGCACGCGCCGCTCGTGCGCATGTTCGAGCGCCCGCGCCACGTCAATGGCGACGCGCAGCGCCGTCGCGGCGGGCATCGGTCCCGCCGCCCGGTGTTGCGCCACGGTCTGTCCCTCCACGAGGCGCAGCGCGATGAATGACTTTCCCTCCGCCTCGCCGAAGTCGTAGATTGTTGCGACGTGCGCGTGGTCGAGCGAGGAGGCCGCCCGCGCCTCGCTCAGGAAGCGTTCGCGGGCCATCTGCGACCGTGCCAGCGGGGCGGGCAGGAACTTGATGGCCACGGGACGGTCGAGCACGGGGTCATGGGCGCGCCACACGATACCCATGCCGCCGCGGCCCAGTTCATCGATCACATTGAAGCGACCGACGTTCCTGCCGCAAAGCGACTCCTCGTCCGCCGTGGAGCGAATATGCTTCAGAGGGGATGCGCCGATCTCCGACGCACTCTCGAGTGCATGCTCGAGCAGGGAACTCGCCTCGGTGAAGAGCTCCAGGTCTTCACCGCACTTCATCCTGAGATAGGCAAGCCGGTCGCCGGCCGGAAACTCGAAAGCTTCGGCCAGCAACTCGGAGGCACGACGATAGCGTTCGGGGTTCATTTGGGATGAGTAATGATTGTACGCCGCGCCCGGGCGCACCGGCCATGTCAAACTGCCCGGGCCGATCAGTCGGTATCATCCCCGGCCGGCGGACTTCCTGGAGAGGTGGTTGCCTGTTGTGAACGCTCCGGATCGTTGGCCAGCAGTTCATGAACGAGCGCGCGGAGCGCTCGATCGTCCCCGGAATGACGCTCTATGAAGCCGTCGCGCTGTTCCGGGGGGAGTGCGCACGCCTTGTGAAACAAGTCGCATGCTGCCCGGTAAAGCTTTGCGTTCATTCGGCCCTCCACCCCGCCATGGAGAGCGGCAAAGTGGCCGGTCGCGGGCAGCGTAAACCGGTCCTGGTTGGTCTCGGTCGCCCGGTTTGGGCAGATGACACCCCGACCCTCCCACCGCTGCCCCCCGGAGATGCGTTTCGCGCTAGCACCATTGTAAGGGCGTGCGCCGCACGCCATCCCCTCAGACAACCCTGGCGGGCACCCGCCCGCGAAAGGAGCCCGAGCCATGAGACGATGGTGCGTCCTGCTTTTCTCAATGTTGCTGCTTTCCTACGGTTGTGCGAGCGACGATCCGGTGCAGGTAACCGCCGACTCCGATGATACCGTTGATCTGACGAGATTCGAACGACTGGAGCGCCTGGCCGCAAAGCCGGACCAGGGGGTCGCAGAACTCATCGGCGCCACCGCGCCGGTGGTGGTGCCGGCCGGCTCGGTCGATGCCCTGCAGGCGGCCATCGTCGCGGCCGGTACGCACGGCATCGTGCTGCTGGAGTCCGGGCTGCACACCGAGTCCCAGGGTGTCCTGATCGGAACGTCGGTTTCGATCATTGGAGAATCCGGCGCGGTACTGGAGATCGACTCCGACGCCGATCCGTTCGACTACACGCTCGATCCCGCTCTGCACATCAAGAACACCGCGAACGTGATGATCTGGGGGCTGGCAATCCGGCCCACGGGGACGGTGGGCGGTGTCGCGGTTCTCGTGGAGCGTTCGCCGAACGTCACCGTTGGCTTCAACCAGATCGACGCACACCAGAACGCGATTGTCCTGCACCACGGGGACCGCGCGGTCATCTGGGGCAACCGTGTGAGAGTCACCGATGGCTTCTTCGCCGGCGAACTGCTGGAGGCCGATGGCATTCTCGCGCTCAACGGGGATGACGTGGCGGTGGTTGGCAACGACGTGAGCAACGGCCTGTTCGGAATTTTCGCCAGCGACGAGAAAGGCCTCCTGATGGGCAACACCACCTACGAGAACTACATCGGCGTGATCCTCTGCAAAGCCCCGCCAGCCTCGTTCCAGCTTCCCGGCGGCGAGATCTGGGGCTCGGAGCAGAGTGCCACCCGGTGGAAGGTGTTCGGGAACAACTCCGCGGATAACTTCACGGTGGGCTACCTGGTGATCGACGGAGCCAACAAGAACAGTCTGTGGGCCAACGACGGGTCCGGCAACGGAACCTACGACATCGAGCTCATGGGCGAGTCGATGCGCTTCGGCTTCTGCACGCCCACCAGTTTCGACAACTCGGTCAAGGCGGTGGGCCGCTACCGGCACATCACCATCAAGGACTGCGGTGTGGGGAACACGGTGATGGGTGGCATGCAGGTCGATCCCTCGGTGGACCCGTGCGAGGGGCCGTGCCCGGCAAGCGCACTCTCGGGGGCACCCGACGTGCAGCCGCGCCTGGCGACGATCGCCCGTCGTCGCTGAACCAGCGTTCCGGCCTCGCGGGCCCGCCGTCAAACGGCGGGCCCGCCCGGACCCTCAGGCTCGCGGTGACAGGTTGCTTCCTGCGTCCGTGGCGTGATACTGTTCTGCGCAGAGACTCGAACAGCCCAGCCATGCACGCCGACGAACCCAAACCCACCCCGAACCCGCCCGCGCCCGTCGACGCGTCCCTCGACGGGTTCTTTGCCGCCTGCTACGACGAGGTGAGGGGCATCGCCCGCCGGATTCTCTCCAAGGAGAATCGCGCGCATACCCTGCAGACCACCGACCTCGTCCACGAGGTGTACGCCCGCCTGAAGAACACCCAGTCCCTCGCCATCAACGATCAGACGCATTTCATGGCGCTGGCCGCCCGCACCGTTCGCCGCCATCTGGTCGACGAGGCCAAGAAGCGCCGGGCGGAGAAGCGCGGCGGAAAGATGATTCGCGTGACGCTGGTGACCGACGCGGTCGGGGGCTACGAACCCTTCCAGCCGGAACTGCTCGCCCTGGGAAAGGCCATGGAGGAACTGGAGCGGCTCCACCCTCGCCAGGCGTGGGCGATAGACATGCGCTTCATTGCCGGGCAGACGGTTGAGCAGGTGGCGAAGGAACTGGGCGTTTCGGAGAAGACCGTGAAGAACGACACCCGCGTGGCGCTGGCGTTTCTGCGCCGGGAAGTCGCCGGCCGCGGGCCGGAAGAACGTTAGGCCCCGGGCCGGTCTGGCCCTTGAATTCCGTCACTTTCCGCCCGGACGCGAGACGGTTGGGGGATTGTCGGGATGAAGATTCCCGACGTGTGCGCCGGGAAGTCGCTTGCACCGCAAGACTTCTCAGCGCGAAATGATGCCCGCGCCGAGCAGGGCATAAATGACCGACCCGGGTATCGACCCGAGGAAGACGCTCAGCAGATGGACGCGCAGGGGAACACCGTACACGCCCGCCAGCGCGGTGGC
>JAOUHG010000073.1 GCA_029865265.1 Candidatus Krumholzibacteriia bacterium
CTGTGGGTGATGGGCGACGCCACCCGCCTGCGCGACGCGGTGCAGGCGCTGGTGGACAACGCCATCCGCTTCACCCCCGACGGGGGCAGTGTGCGCGTGTCGGCGAACAGCGAGGGCGATGAAGTCCGGGTGGTGGTGGAAGACACCGGCATCGGCATTCCGCAACACGAATTGAAATGGATATTCGAGAAGATCTACGAAGTCGGCGACCTGATGCACCACTCGTCGGGGACGTTCGGCTTTGGATCCAAGGGATTCGGGCTGGGGCTGGCACTGTGCAAGGCCATCGTGGAGGCACACGGTGGCCGGGTGGCGGTGGTCAGCACCCCGGGCCGCGGCAGCACCTTTACCATCGCGCTCCCGGCGGCAGGCTCAACTCCCAGAACGCCGGTGACGGCACCGGAGAAAGCAGGAACGCTGGTATGAAACACGCGCACGACGCCATGCACCTCGTCCCCACCCCGGCCGGCCGTATGCTGGCACTCGCGGCGCTGCTGGCACTGGCGCTGCTGGGCGTGACGGTGGACGCGCTGGCGCAGAGTTCCATCCAGGTGCGGGGGCTGGTGGACATCGTCGGCACCGACCAGGGGGGCTACCGCTACCTCAACACGGTCAACACCGGCGACTCCAACTTCGACGCGCTGCGCTCGCGCCTCTTCGTGGAGGGCCAGCGCGGCCAGACCTCGGTGTACCTGCAGTTCCTGATCTCGCCGGAGAGCTTCGACGAGTTTCGCTTCTTCGGCGGCTACCTGATGCAGCGCCTGTTCGAAGACCGCAACCTCTACCTGGAGGCGGGGCTCATCCCCATGCACGACGGCATCTGGGCCAGCCACACCTACTCCAACAAGAACCCGCTGATCGGCATTCCCCTGGCGCAGTACTGGAAGAGTGCCATGCACGGCTTCATGATGCCCACCGACCTCGACCAGCTCCTTTCCAAGCGCGGGCAGGGGCAGACGGGGTTCGTGTACGCGGATTCCACCGGCATCCGCGGCCGCAGCTATGCGTCCGCGCCCATCACCTACGACAACTGCTGGAACTACGGCGCGTTCTCGCTGGGAACGCTGGGCCGCTTTGAATACGCGGCCGGTGTCACGCTGGGCGCCCCGGCCACCCCGGTGTCGGGCTCCGACACCAACGAGAACCTCACCTGGCACGCCAAGCTGGGCTACGCGTTCATGCCCGGCCTGAAGCTGTGGCTGTCCGGCGCGCGCGGCGCCTACCTGAGCCGCGACGTCGAAGCATACCTGCCCGCCGGCAAGACCGTGAACGACTACTACCAGAACCTGCTCATCGTGAGCGGCGACGCCAGGTGGTGGCGCTTCTCGTTCATGGGGGAGGCGTACTTCACCCACTTCGACACCCCGGTGCGCGAGAGCGGCCTGTCGAGCGAGTCGTACTACCTGCAGGCGGTGTACTCGGTCTACGCGGGCGTCGACCTGGCCGCGCGCTACGACCGGCTGACCTTCGAGAACGTCGCCAGCAGCACCGGCGAGATGATGTCGTGGGACGAGAACATCGAGCGCTGGGAAGGCGGCGTCGGTTACCACGTGACGCGCGAACTCTTCGTAAAGGGGATCATGCAGGCCACGCGGGGCGATGAGGACTGGGAAGTGATTCCCGCGTTCCAGGCGTCGTTCAGCTTCTAGGGGTGGCGCGAGAGGTGAGCGTCGTAGTATAATGGTGTTAGCCGCGTCGGCGCGGGGCCGGCCGACAATGAGCGCCGGTCAAGTAAGGGCGCCCAGTCACCGCCATATTGCGCGGTGTCTTCCGCGCCCGGCGCGGCCAACCTCGAGAAAAGGGATGCACTCCGTGCATCCCTTTTCTTTTCTCCCTGTCGGCGGCACGGTTCGAAGAACTCAGGAGCCCGCGTCCGTGGCCTCGACCCCCTGCCGCCGCGAGCGCGCCAGCAGGCCATACCACCAGGCCTTGATTGCCTCGCCCATCACGTAGTAGGCCGGCAGCACCAGCAGGGTGAGGAAGGTGGAGCTGATGAGCCCGCCCATCACCGCGCGCGCCAGCGGGTAGTACTGCGCGTCGCCGATGTGGGTGCGCCCCAGCGCCATGGGCAGGAGCCCCAGCACCGTGGTCATGGCGGTCATGGTGATGGGACGCAGCCGCTCGCGCCCGCCCTCCATGATGGCATCGTCGATGGACAGGCCTTTCTTGCGCAGGTTGTTCACGTGGTCGATGAGCACGATGCCGTTGTTGACCACCACCCCGATCAGAATCACCACGCCGATCATGGCCATCAGCCCGAAGGGCGTCTGCGTGGCCACCAGCATCCAGATCACACCCACCGCGGCCAGCGGCAGACAGGTCATGATGACCAGCGGGTGCAGGTAGCTCTCGAACAGTGCCGCCATCACCAGGTACACGCACAGAATGGCGAGCAGCGCGTTGATCAGCATCTGCTGCGCCTGCGCGTTCTTCTCCTGGATGCGGCGGTTGAACGACCACGCGTAGCCGGGCGGCAGGGTCATGGTGCTCATGACGCCCTCCACCTCCTTCAAGACCGACTTGAAGTCCTCGCCCTCGTAGAGCCCGCGCACCGACACGATGGTGCGCTGGTTGTCGCGCTCGATCTGGGTGGGGCCGCGTGCCTCCTCCAGGCGCGCCACCGAGCCCAGCGTGATCTCCTTGTCGTCGGTCATGCCCACCAGCAGGTTCTCCAGGTTGTAGAGGCCCACCTGGTCGTCCGGGTCGAGGCTGATGCTCATGGGCACCTCGCGGTCCGCGCCGCGGAAGCGGTCCAGCTCGATGCCGCGGAAGGTGAGTCCCATCACCTGCGCCACGTCGTTGGCGGTGAGGTCGTAGCGCGACACCAGGTCCGAATCCAGCGCGATCTTGATCTCCTCGCGGCCCATCTCGACGCTGGTCTTCAAGTCCGTGAGATCCTCGATGTAACCGAAGCGGCGCTTGACCTCGTTGGCCAGGTCCTCCAGCACCAGCTTGTCGTCGCCAAAGAGATTCACCGACATGAGCTGCGCGCCGCCCGAGTCCTTGCCGCTGTCGTCACCCATCTGCAGCTTGAGGCCGGGGATCTCGGGGATGACGCGGCGCAGGTGCTTGCGCTTCTCCTTGAGCTGCTCGCGCCCCAGGTACCGGTCCTGGAAATATACCGTGGTGGCGGCGGCGTTGTCGGCGTAGTAGCTGTACACCGTCTCCACCTCCAGCGAATCGCGCTGGCCCTCGATGGCGGCTTCCACCCGGCGCACGATCTCGTTGGTCTCGCGGTAGGAGAGGTTGTCGGAGAACTCGTACTCCATGTAGATGCGCTCGATGAGCATGGAGTCGTCGTTCTGGAAGCCCTTCAGCTTGAACACCTTGGTGCCGGCCACGGTGATCAGGAGGACGCCGGTCACGATGCCCAGCGTCCAGCGCGGGTGCTTGAGCGTGGTCCAGCGCAGCGCGCCCAGGTAGGAGCGCTCCACGCGCGCAAACAGGCGCGATTCCTTGACCTCCCTGGGCTTCTTCAGGCGCGAGGAGAGGAACGGAATGAAGGTGAGCGAGATGAGCAGCGAGAAGCCGATGGCCACCGAGATGGTGATCCCCACCGAGGAGAGCCACACGAAAATCTCGTCGTTCTGGCCGCCGAATACGATGGGCGCAAACACGATCACGGTGGTCAGGGTGGACGCGGTGACGGCGGTGGCCACCTCGTCGGCGCCCACCACGGCGGCGCGCCGCGAGTCCTCCCCCTTGTTCTGGTGCCGGTAGATGGACTCCAGCACCACGATGGCGTTGTCCACCAGCATGCCCACCCCCAGCATCAGCCCCATCATGGTGAGCATGTTGAGCGAGTGGCCGGCGAAGTACAGGAAGGCCAGCGTACAGACGAGCGAGAACGGTATGCTCACCGCGATGATCAGCGTGGTGGTCAGGCGGCGCAGGAAGAAGTAGAGGATGGCCACCGCCAGCATGCCGCCGATGATGCCGGCGTCGCGCAGCCCGCGAATGCCGTTCAGGATCTCCTTGGACTGGTCGAAGAACAGAAGGACGTTGATCCCCTCCAGCGCGGGGTCGCTGTTCATCTTGTCCATGGCCTTCTGCACGCGCCGCGCCACGTCCACCGTGTTGGCGTTGCTCGCCTTCTGGATCCAGAAGGCCACCGCCTGCTCGCCATCGAGCCGGCGGCCGAAGGTGAGCGATGGCTCCCCGTAGTAAATGTCCGCGATGTCCTTGAGCCGGAGGCCCTCGGGGCTCACCACCAGGTTCTCGACGTCCGCGATTTCGCTGAAACTCCCGATGGAGCGCACCGAGTAGCGAATGCCGTCCGCCGTCACCTCCCCGCCCGAGGCGGTGGCGTTGGCGCTCTGCAGCAGGCGGAACACGTTCTGCACGTCCACGCGGTGCGCCTTGATCTTGTCGAGCAGGAGGTAGATCGCAATCTCCTTGGGCTCGACTCCGTGGATGTTGACGTTGCCCACGCCCTCGATGCGCTTGAGCGGGTTGATGATGGAGCGCTCGATGAGGTCGTAGCTGCCGGAGAGGTCGCGGCCCACCGCCGAAATGCGCCCCTCCAGGATGGGAATGTCGTTGGTGTCGAAGGTGAAGACCTGCATCAGTTCGATGTCGGGCGGCAGGTCGCCCTTTATCTGGTCGAGCTTCTCCTTCACTTCCATGCGCAGCACACCCACGTCGCGTCCCCACTGGAACTCGACGCCGACGAACGCGCCTTCGGACTGCGTCTGCGACTGGATGCGGCGCACGTCGCCCAGGGTGGCGAACACTTCCTCCACCGGCTTGACGATGTGGCGCTCGATGTATTCGGGGTGCGAGTTGGGGTACGGGATGAAGACGCCGATGAAGGGAAACTCGACGTGGGGCAGGAACTCCACCGGCAGCTTCACCGCGGCGATGCCACCCAGCGAGAGCAGCGACACCAGGCCGATCATCACCAGCACCGGCTTGCGAACGGATAGCTCGTGGAGCCGCACGCGTCCCCCTCTAGTCCCCGCGCGCCACGACCGAGTACAGCGACGGAATGACGAACAGGGTGAGAATGCTGCCCACCGCCAGCCCGCCGATGACGGAGAGCGCCATGGGCGCGCGGATCTCCGCGCCCTCGCCGAAGCCCAGCGCCATGGGCATCAGGCCCAGCACCGTGGTGAGCGTGGTCATGAGGATGGGGCGCAGGCGCACGCGGCACGCGGCACGAACCGCATCCACCTTGGGGCTCCCCTCGCGGCGGAGCGTATTGATGTAGTCGATGAGCACGATGCCGTTGTTCACCACGATACCGGCCAGCAGGATGACGCCGATGAACACCACCACGCTCAGCGGCTTACCGGTGACGAGCAGCGTGAAGACGACGCCGATGGCGGCCAGCGGCACCGTGAACATGATGATGAAGGGGTGCACGAAGCTCTCGAACTGCGCCGCCATCACCAGGTAGACCAGGAACACGGCCAGGATGAGCGCCAGGATGAGGCTGCGGTAGGAACGCTGCAGCTCCTCGTTCTCGCCGCCCAGTTCCACCGTGATTCTCTGCGGGATACTGAGCGACGCCAGCATGGCGGTGACCTCGTCGGCGACGTTGCCCAGGTCGCGCCCGGACACGTTGCCC
>JAOUHG010000074.1 GCA_029865265.1 Candidatus Krumholzibacteriia bacterium
GTCCTCGCCAGCACCTTCGTGATCGCCGCCGTCAGAGTCGTCTTGCCGTGGTCCACGTGACCAATCGTCCCCACGTTTACGTGCGGCTTTGTCCTCTCGAACTTCTCCCTGGCCATCGATCAGTCCCTCCTGAAAGGTGTGACGTTCAATAATTCTGGAGCCCTCGACCGGATTTGAACCGGTGACCTTTTGCTTACCATGCAAATGCTCTACCGACTGAGCTACGAGGGCAGAGCGACCTTCTGTTCGTTCGGGCTTTCGCCCTTTATGTCTGGAGCGGGAAACGGGATTCGAACCCGCGACCCTCAGCTTGGAAGGCTGATGCTCTAGCCAACTGAGCTATTCCCGCCCGACTCGACCATTTAGCGAAATGGTGGGGAGGGGAGGATTCGAACCTCCGAAGGCGTACGCCGACAGATTTACAGTCTGTTCCCTTTGACCGCTCGGGAACCTCCCCGAACACGCAAAGCGCTAATGGTATAAAATCCGCAGTGGGGTCGACGCCCCGCGAAGATGATTCACCAGCCGGCGCGAGAGGTCGTTATGGTCTGCACCACCGAAGCGTCCCGCTGCTCCTCGTCACTGGTGTTTTTGTACGTACTTTAGGTTGTGTGGAGATCGCCCGATTTCGCGCGGTCGCGACGCACGCAATCTTGGAGCTGGCGAGAGGAATCGAACCCCCAACCACCTCATTACAAATGAGGTGCTCTACCGTTGAGCTACGCCAGCGTCGAACACAGTAACCCTAAAGAAAATTTAAGGGTACAGAGAGGCCACGATACGGCACCCCCCCTGTAGTGTCAAGGGGGAAAATATCACGGCCGGGGCCGCGAATCAATTGTCTGGCAGGCGATTGTGGACAACTCGGCCACCCGTGGCAGACCCGTGGCAGTCCCGGTGGGAGCCCTCGCTACTTGCGTTTCACCCGGACGCCGGTGGGTGTGTCCTCCAGGACCCACCCCGCGGCCAGCAGGCGGTCGCGGAGATCGTCCGCGAGCTTGAAGTCCTTGTTCTTCTTGGCGTTAGAGCGTTCCTCCACCATTTGCGCGATTTCTGCCGGGATTTCCTCCTCCCCGGTGGGGAGGCCGCTGGGAAAGAGCCCGAGGATATGGTCGAACTCGGCGAGCGCGTCGCGGACCGCTTCCAGCCCCGCACGGCCCCCGGCCACCGCCGGGTGCTCGTCCAGCAGAACGTTGTAAGTCTTTATCAATTCGAACATTATCCCGATGGCCCCGGCCGCGTTGAAGTCGTCGTCCATGGTGGCGCGGAACTGTTCGCGGGCGCGGGCGGCGGCCTCCACCAGCTTCTGGACCTGCGGCGTGCTCACCGAGGGCGCCGACCCCAGCCGGGCCAGGTTCTCCGCCACCGACCGGCAGGCGTTGGTGAGGCGCTCGAAGGTCCGGGCCGCGGCCTCGAGGCGCTCGCGCGAGTACTCCATCTGCGAGCGGAAGTGCGTGGAGAGCAGGTAGAAGCGGACCACACTGCCGTCGAACTCGCGCAGCACATCGTCCATGGCAAAGAAGATCCCCGTCGACTTGGACATCTTCTGCCCGCGCAGATTCAACAGTCCGTTGTGCATCCAGAAGCGCACGAACTCGTGTCCCGTCGCGCACTCGCTCTGTACGAGCTCGTTCTCGTGGTGCGGGAAGATTAGATCCTGGCCGCCACCGTGAAAATCCAGTGTGTCGCCAAGGTATTTGGTAGCCATGGCCGAGCACTCGATGTGCCACCCCGGCCGCCCCGGTCCCCACGGGCTGTCCCACGCCGGTTCACCCGGCTTGGATGCCTTCCACAACGCGAAGTCCAGCGGATCCTCTTTGTTTTCTCCAACTTCCACTCGTGCGCCGGAGATCAGGTCGTCGATGTCGCGCTTGGAGAGCTTGCCGTAGTCGTCCCTGGTGCGCACCCGGAAGTACACGTCCCCGCCGCGGGCCGCGTAGGCGTTACTGCTGGCGATGAGCTTCTCCACCATGGCGATGATCTCGGGGATGTGCTGGGTGGCGTAGGGGTAGATGGTGGCCGGCTTGAGGTGGAGCGCCTTCGCGGCCTCGTAGTATGCGGCGATGTTACGATCGGCCACCGTGCGGTAGTCGACCCCTTCGGCGTTGGCGCGGTCGATGATCTTGTCGTCGATGTCGGTGAAGTTCTGGACGTAGGTGACCTCGTAGCCGAGGAACTCCAGGTAGCGCCGGATCATGTCGCCGGAGACGAAGGCGAGCATGTGCCCCATGTGCGGGCGGTCCTGGACGGTCATGCCGCACACGTACATGCCCACCTTGCCCGGGTGGGTGGGGGCAAACTCGGTGGTGGTGCGCTTGAGGGTGTCGTAGACGCGCAGGGCCATAGGATAAAAGACTATAGCAGCGGGGCCCGCGTGTGGTAAGAGGGAATCAGACTGATGACAACGCCCGCGCCGCAATCGTCGTCCTCGTCCGATCGTCCGAGCGCCGCCACGCTGGGGCTGTGGTCGTGCATCGCCCTGGTGACCGGCAACATGATCGGTTCGGGCATCTTCCTGCTTCCCTCGTCGCTTGCGCCCTTCGGAACCCTCGCCATCGTGGGCTGGGTGGTCACCGCGGCCGGCGCCATCTGCCTCGCCCTGGTGTTCTCGCGCCTCACCCCCTTGATCCCCAAGGCCGGCGGACCCTATGCCTACACGCGCGAGGCGTACGGCGACTTTGCCGGCTTCTGGGTGGCGTGGGGCTACTGGATTGCGCTGTGGACGGGCAACGCAGCCATCGCGGTTGCGTTCGGAAGCTACCTGCGCGTGTTCATACCCGCGTTCGAAGGCAACGCGTTCCTTTGCGGTGCCGCCGCGATCGGCGCGGTATGGGTGCTCACCATGGTGAACGCCGCCGGCATCCGCCGCGCAGGGATGCTGCAGATCGTGACCGTGATTCTGAAGCTGGCGCCGCTGCTGGCCGTCGGAACCATCGGGCTGCTGTGGCTCAAGCCCGCCAACTTCTCCCCAGCGGTGCCACCGGGGATGAACCCGCTGGCGGGGGTCTCGGCGGTGATGACGCTCACCCTGTGGGCGTTCCTGGGCATGGAGTCGGCCACAATTCCCGCCAACTCTGTGCGCGATCCGGGGCGTACCATCCCGCGCGCCACCATCATCGGCACGCTGCTCTCGTCGTGCGTCTACATAATGAGCACGGTGGCGGTGATGGGCGTGATGCC
The DNA here is from genome assembly GCA_029865265.1 of Candidatus Krumholzibacteriia bacterium. Classification (NCBI taxonomy): domain Bacteria; phylum Candidatus Krumholzibacteriota; class Candidatus Krumholzibacteriia; species Candidatus Krumholzibacteriia bacterium. Next base: position 3,181 of record JAOUHG010000074.1, read on the forward strand.
GCGCGACATGCTGGCCACGTCGCAGGCGCCGTTCGCGGACGCGGCGCGCATGATGTGGGGCGACGCCGGCTACTACCTGGTCGGCTTCGGTGCGATCGTTTCCTGCTTCGGGGTGCTCAACGGGTGGATGCTGCTGGCGGGGCAGTTCCCCGCGGCGGCGGCGCGCGACGGGATGTTCCCGGCGGTCTTCGGCAGGATATCATCGCGCGGTGTGCCGGCGGTGGCCACCGCCATCGCGGCGTCGTTGATCACGGTGATGCTGCTGTTCAACTACTCCGGCGCGCCCACCCTGGTCTCGGTGTTCAACTTCGCCATCCTGCTGGCCACACTCTCGACGCTGATTCCCTACGCGTTCTGTTCGCTGGCGGAGATTCTCATCCGGCGCATGCGCGGCGAACGCTCTGTCATGAAGCGGCGCCACCACGTGATCGCGGGCCTCGCGTTTCTCTACTCGGGTTGGGCCATCTACGGCGCGGGCGCACAGACGGTACTGCTGGGCTTCATGCTGCTGCTGGCGGGAATTCCAATCTACGTGTGGTTGCGGCGCGACACAACTGCACGTGCGCGATGAAGCGCCCGTCGGTTTCGCACTGCGAATACCCACAACATCCTGTGTGTTGACGCGCTAGATTTCATTGCTATACTTCTTGTGTCGGCGCTTCCTCCCGCGCTGTTTCGTTGTTGATGCCTACGCACAGGAGGTCGTGTCTTCTTCGCTTCGTTCCCTCTCCGATTCTGAAATCCTCTCGCGCACCAGAGAACTCACCCACGGCGAACGTTCGTGCACGCTCGGCGTGCTGGTTCACTTGAATGAAATCGAGCGCCGCGAGTTGCATCTCAAACAGGGATTCGCTTCCATGTTTGCGTATTGTACGCGCGCGCTCGGATACGCGGAGTGCGCCGCGAACCTCCGTATCCGCACGGCGCGCTGCATCGCCCGCTTTCCCCAGGTGTACCACCTGCTGGACGCCGGCGAGGTGAACCTCAGCACCGTCTCGCAGGTGTCGAAGATTCTGACGACGGAGAACAGGAACGGCGTTCTGTCGCGCATCCGCGGCAAGTCCCAGCGCGAGGTGGAGGCGATCGTGGCGGAGTACGACGCCCGCGCGGCGCTGCCGAGGGACCGGGTGCGGACGGTGGTGGTGCGGGTTCCCGCGACGCTTTCAGAGCGGCCGGCCGCGTCGGGTACGCCAGTTGCGAACGCGTGGCAAGAAAATCACCGCTGTAACAGCGGTGATCGCGGCGGGGTGGCTGCGGCGGGGGTGGCGGAGTCACGCGCGGGCGGCGTTTCGAGTGCCACGGCCGACGGGCCGCCTCGCACCGGGGCTACAGACCGCGCGGCGCTTCTCGAGACGCGCAAGGTGTTCAGGTTCACCGCCACCGAGACGTTCGAGAAGAAGTTGGCAAAGATCAAGTCGCTGGCCTCGCACCGGCTGCCACCCAATCCGTCGTTCGAACAGGTCTTCGAGCTGGTGATGGATCATTTCCTGGCCAGGGAAGATCCGTCGGCGCGGCGTGAGCGGCGTTCGCGTCGGCGCGAGCCGCGGCGCGCACGGGGCCCGCATTCGTCGCCGGGAGATCGCTACGTCACCGCGGCGGTACGAGACGAGATCTTTACCAGGGACGAGGGGTTGTGCACATACACGGGACCGGACGGGAGGCGCTGCGGGTCCACGCATGTTCTACAAGTCGACCACATCCATCCCGTCGCGCGCGGCGGGACGAGCACGCCGGACAATCTGAGGCTGCTGTGTGCGTATCACAATCGTCTGGAAGCGGAGCGACTGATGGGAGTCCGCGCTACTTCTCCAGCGCCTTCTTCACGATGAACTCGCACAGGTCGTTGTAGGACATGCCCACCACCGCCGCCGCCTTGGGAACCAGGCTCATGGCGGTCATGCCCGGCAGCGTGTTGGCTTCGAGCAGGTACGCGCGGCCCTTCGGATCGAGACGATAGTCGAAGCGCGTGTACGTCGACAGTTTGAGTGCGGCGAACGCGCGCTTGGCGGACTCGAGCACGTCGCGCGCCACGTTGTCGTCGATGGGTGCGGGCACCAGGTACTCGGTGTTGCCGGCCTGGTACTTGTGGAAATAGTCGTACAGGCCCGACTTGGGCCGGATCTCCAGCACGGGCAGGTCGGGGCCGTCTTCCAGAATCGCCTGCGTGATCTCGCGCCCCTCGATATAGTGCTCCACCAGAATCGAACTGTCGGACTCGAACGCGAGTTGCGCGGCGTCGTCGAGATCCTTGAAGTCCTTCACAATGGTGAGTCCCACGCTGGAACCCTGCGCGTTGGGTTTCACCACCGCCGGCAATCCCACGCTCTCGCGCACCTGCTGTTCGAGCGTTCCCGCGTGCAACGC
>JAOUHG010000075.1 GCA_029865265.1 Candidatus Krumholzibacteriia bacterium
GAGCGGGCACGTGCACGTGTATGCGATGGACGATGGCGCTCTGAAGATGACCTGGGAGGTCACCACGCTCGGCTCCCGCGCCAGCAGCATCATCGTCGCAGATCTCTACGGCGACGGGAAGCTCCAGCTGCTGATCTGTTCGGTTGCCGGCCGGGTGCTCATCTACGACCTGGCCACCTATGAACTGGACTGGGAGAACCAGCAGCTCCGCTACAATCGCGTCGACCATATGGCGGTGGCGCAACTGGACGGCGACCGGCAGCTGGAGGTCGTCATCCTGGCCGACGACCGGCTCTTCATATTCGACGGGTACAACCGCAACGTGCAGTGGAGCAGCACCACCAACATGATTGCGAACTTCGTCGTGATCGGAAACGTGGACGATGATCCCCAGCCGGAGATCGTGCTCAACAGCGGCATCATCGTGGACAGCCGCTTCTTCAACATCCAGTTCCAGACCGATCAGGTGTTTGGCGACCGGCTGGCGCTGGCGGACCTCACCGGTGACGGCTTCCCGGAGGTGATCGGCGAGTTCGCCGACCGCTCGCTGCGCGTGTTCGACGTGTGGCGGGGACGCGAGGTGTGGTAGGGGGAATCAGCGCTTCTCTTCGAAGTCGATGCGGACCTGTGCCCACAGTTCCGCGGGCTCTCCGTTCACCCTTCCCGGGGTGAACTTGATGCGGCGGGCGGCGTCCAGTGCCGCCCGCAGGCAGTCGGGCGCGATATCGGCCGCCTGCGGCACCACTTCGCGAATCCGCCCGTCCCGGGCTACGAGAATGCGGACGTCCACGTGGCGGCCGATGCAATGCTTCAGCCGGCGGGTTTCCGGCCACGTGATCTCAACCGGGCGCGGCGGAATGGTTTCCTGGCGCCGTGTGCCGCCCCCCCGGCGCGGTTCGGCGGCATCACCCAGTATGTCTCCCACGTCGATGGTTTCCATGGCATCCAGTTGGCCCTCTCCGTCGCGTTCCCGCGGTTCGGGCGTGGGGGGCGTCGGCGTGACGCTGCTCAACTCGGGCTCGGCGGGAAGCTCCGCGTCCGCGTCCTCGACGTCGATCTGAATGGCGATGATCGCATCCGGCAGGGAGGACGAACTCGAACCGCGCGCGCCGGACGGCGCGTCGACGTCGCGCAGCAGGAAATCGAAGTACTCGGGCCGAACGAACAGCAGGAGTGCCAGGTGAAAGGCCAGGACGATACCCCCGATCACCCACCACTTGCGTCTGGATTCTTCGCGGCGGGTCATGGCGCTGGCGCCGCCCCGGGATACCGGCCCGTGCGCGGCGGGCAGGGCCGCCGTCGTGTGGTATGGTGGCGGGCGTGACTGCGCGCATCACCGTTCCCAACGTCCTCACCATGTCCCGCATGGTGATGGCCCTCGCGGCGGCCCTCCTTGCCATCGCACACGCGCCGCAGGCGGCCGTCGGCATCCTGATCGCGGCCGCGCTCCTCGACGCGTTCGACGGCTGGTACGCGCGCGCCTTCTCCCAGTCTACCGCGCTGGGTGCTCACCTGGATCCGCTCGCAGACAAGGTCCTCATGGGTGTGGTGTTCGTCTGGGTCGGCGTCGAATCCCGCTCTCCCTGGGTGTGGGGGTTGGTCGCGCTGGTCGCGTTGCGCGAGACGGCGGTGACGCTGCTGCGCGCATACAGCCTGCGGCGGCACGGGCGGTTCATTCCCGCCAGCCGGTTCGGCCGCATCAAGATGCTGACCCAGAGCATCGTGGGGCTTACACTGCTTTCCGTCATGCATTTTCTGGGGCGGGAGGTGCCGGTGGTAGTGACCGTCACCGGGCTGGTGGGGATTCTCATCGTCTCGTACGCGTCGGGTGTGGGCTATCTCTCGGTGTGGCGCTCCGGCGGGTTGGGGATGGGGCGGCCGGTTTCGCCCGGGGAACAGGCGCCGGAGGAGCCCCGGCGCGTATCCGCCGGGCGCCGGGCCGGGTGACGTCCACCAAGCAAAGGGGCCTGCCGCCGACCACAAGCAGACCCACTTTGCGCTACTTACCATGGTTAGGCTGGTAGCACTGTCAAGGTACGAGCGGTCTTGGACGTTGTCAAGGCGTTCGCCAGCCGTTATCTTCCCGACGGTGTTGCTTTCAATCCTGAATCGAGTCGTGGCGGTCGCGTTGTGCGTGACCGTTTTCGTCAGCGGGCTGCCGCCCGCCCCCTCGCGCGCGGCGGACGGTGAGGTGGCGGCCGCTACCGATGCGGCGGAGGTTGCGAGTACGGTCTCGTACCGGTTGCGCGACGCAGTGCCGGCGTCGAGCTTCATCGCCGCGCCTCCGGACTCGACCGAGGACGACTTCTTTCTCCCCGAGGAAACCGACAACAAGAAACTGGTCCGCGACATTGCCGTGTTCGTAATCGTGGCGGCATTCGTTGCCTTCTTCATCATCAAGGTATTCATCGAGAAGGATCCGGATCCTCCGCCCGACGATCCCAACGGCAAGCCCATTCCCCCCCCGCAGTAGCCGTCACTCGCGTCCGGCTACGCGCGCCTCCTGCCTGCGAAAGGGTGTGTGACTCGTGGCCCGGTGGCCGGAGTGCACATCCGTCACCTCGATCAGCAACTGGTAGGGGCCCGGCGCCAGCCGGTCGATGTCGATGCGGACCGCTTCGTGGTCCTGGTGCCGCGATCCCTGGCGCCGGAAGGTCTGGGCGATGGCGGCCTGCCCCCCGAAGCCCATCTGCGCCACGATGTTCCGGCCCCAGCGCAGCCACGAGGGCGTGTCCTCGTCGACGCCCGGGTAGATGGCAAAGCGAACGTCGTAGACGGTCGACCGCGCCACGCGCGCCAGGTTGTAGATCTCCACGTAGACTCCCAGCATCTCGCCCGGCCGGTACGCGCGATCTATGCGCGGCCATACGCGCTCGCCGCCGCGCGTGATTGCCGACGCGGCGGGGCCGTCCTGCGCGGTGAGAAGGATGTCGCTCAGGACGAGCTCGTTTCCCATGAAGCGCGATGCGTCCGCCTCGCCCAGCAGCAATGCGCGCGCGGCGCCGGTGCCGTCTTCGAAGGCGCAGGCAAAATGAAAACGATCGAAGGGGATGCGGCTGCTGCGCACGAACTCGTAGCTGCTGCGCCCGCCCTCCCGCCGTTGCGGCACCTCCGCCGAGCGCACCTGCTGGGCGGTCGTACCGGCGCGGCTCCAAACGGGGTCGAACCACGCGGTGCGGACGTTGAATGCGTTCACACGCGACATGTCGGCCACCGAGCGCAGGCTGTCGGCGTCGACGAGCATGGCGAGATAGACGGTGGCCGCCATACCGTCATCGCGAAACGCCACCACGTCCAGCATGCCGGGAATGGGTGCGGCCAGCGCCTCCACCTTGCTCTGCGCCGGAGACTCGCGCAGCATGTGCATGGTCAGGCCGGCCGATGCGGGAATGCGCGGATTCCCGTTGAGGTACTCGTCCACGAACAGAAACTGAAAGAGCACGCCGCCCAGCACGTACGACCACACCTGGATCCGTCCGCTGGTGGGGTCGTCGCCGAGGCTGTGGTAGATGGTTGCCGGCTTCCCGAACTTGAGGAACGTTTCGCCGCGATCGGTGTTCCAGCCGCGGCGCGGCGAGCGGGGTGGGGAGTACAACGCGTCGCAGACGAACATGCGGTACAAATGCTCGAGTTTCGAGCGGTTGATTGCAGTGGTGGGATCTGGATCGCGCCGTACCCAGTGGGCGCGCGCCAGCGAATCCTGGTCCGAGGACGCGTACCGCTTCTGTTCGGTCCCGGTCATGATGCGCTTCACCCGGCCGTAGGCGAGGCGGGTCTCTTCGTCGAGCAGTTCCAGACCACGCGTGAAGTCTCTGTCACACGCCCGCAGATCCTCCTTCTCAAAAGCGAGGGTGGCTCGGTAGAGCGGAAACTCGGCGCGATCGGGAAAGCGCCGCATCATGCGCGTGCACTCGGCGGAAGACGTGTCCTCGAGGGCGTAACGCGCCACCAGGTACTTGAAGGCCGCATCGGCGTTGGTGGTGTCGCAGTCAACCACAGCGCGGAGTTCGCGGCGGGCGGCCAGCAGGTCGTCGCCAAAATCGTTCACGCGCTTCCAGTTGTGGAAGTGGTAGAGACCGATGAGATAGTGGGCGTCGCAGCGCCGGGGATCGCGCCGCAGCACCTGGTCGAAGCAGGCCACCGCGTCCGGGAAGAAGCGCTGCGCGTAGTAGGTGCGCCCCAGCTCCATGCGCACATCCATGTCGTCGGGGAAGCGGGCCTTCGCATCTTCGAGAACCTGTTGCGACCGCAGGCGGTCGACGATGGTGCCACGCTCGCGGTAGACCTGGCCCAGCAGAATGAACCCCGCGGGACCATCCAGGCGGCGATGAGAACGCTGCAGCCAGTCCACCGCCGCCGCGGTGTCTCCGTCGGCCAGGGCGCGCAGCGCGGGGGCGAGGGGATCGCTCCCGCCTCCGTCCTGCGCCCGCATCCCCGCCGGGGTCGCCAGCAGCAGGAGTGCGATCAGGGTGCGCAGCATCATACCCTGCAAATATAGCGGCGCGCGTCGCATTCGAAAAGCGATTGGTTTACATGACAAAACGGCGCGACGGCGATTGCTCGCCGCCGCGCCGCCGTGCGGGGGCCCATTGCCTCCGCCTGTACCCCTGAAACTAGAGGCTCACCGGTGTTCCGAGCGGGTCTTCCTTGCCCCGGAATGACACGGTCAGACCCGCGGATGCGTCCCTGGTGACGACCCGGAACGCGAGGCTGTTGCCACGCTTGACCGGGTTGTCGCCGGTGCGGAACATCACGTTGGAGCCCGACGCAATGCCGACCCAACCCTTGGGCGCGCGGATGTCATCGATGGCCGCGCCGTTGATGGTGACGCCATAGACGTCGTCCGTGTTGGAAGACACGGTGATCGCCAGCGTCGTCAAACCTGCGTCCTCACCCGCGACCGCCTTGGCCGCCGTCGGGTTGTCCGCCCACGCCGGCGCGATCATCGCCACGCCGAGAAGGACGAGCATGAGAATCATGGACCGCTTCATAACTGATCAACTCCTTGGATGCTTACTCTGCTGCTGCAATAACGGTCGGTTGATCGCTCTGCGCCTCGAAAAGGCCGGCAGAATGCCCCGGCGGTGCACCGTTTCCGGGGGAACCGCGGCCCGTTCAAAGGCTTCGATTGAGGGTTCCATTGTACCACGTCCGGGCCCGTCGTGTCGAGATACGTGGCGTTGGTATGCGGCAATCCCCATGCTTCCCATTCGCCTTGTGGGCGACGGGGGTGGCTTGTATCATGGCGCGCGACAACGCCCCCCGGCTGCGGCCCGTAACTGGACCCGTGAGAGGATGGACACAACCATGAGAATGAATCGTCTGGCGGTGCTCGCCCTGGCGGGCGTGATGCTGCTCCCGGCACTGGCGTCGGGCGAGATGGTGCGACTGCGTGACGGCTCGTCGCTGCGAGGCCGGCTGCTCGCGGTGGAGGGGGACAGCCTCATCCTGCGGCTGGCAATCGGGCCCCGGGTGAAGGTTCACCGCGCG
>JAOUHG010000076.1 GCA_029865265.1 Candidatus Krumholzibacteriia bacterium
GGACTTTCTCGTCATCGGCTCGACCATCCCCTGGCACTGGAAATTCTGGACCGCACCGCTCGTGTCCAGCTGCATGGGCCGGCGCCTGCCCGGCTATCACGTCGAGCAGGCCTGCGCGACCGGTCTGCAGGCCACGCTCCTCGGCGCCGGGGAAGTCCAGAACGGCGCCCACGATGTGGTGGGGGTTCTCACCTTCGACCGCACCAGCGATTCGCCGGTCGGCGTGTTTCCGGAACGCCGCTCCTATGAGAGGACGCAGGCGATCAGCGATGTGTGGGACAACTTCGGTTTCGACCCCGCCACCGGCAACGCCATGATCACCACCGCCGGCATGGCGGCCCGCAAGCACAAGCTGGATCGCAAGGAAGTGGACGAGATCACGTTCCACCGCTATGCGCAGTACTTCCGGGCCAAGGAATCCGGTCTGCTCGACCGCGTGCTGGTTCCGCTCGAGGTGTTGAACGTTCAGGGACGGCCGCTGGGCCGGGTGGACGAGGACAAGGGCGTGCGCCAGGTGACGATGGAGTCCCTGGTCTCCATGCGCGAACTGGATACCTGTGTCACCAGCGGCACGCAGACACACGCCTCCGATGGAATGGCAGTGCTGCTCGTTGCCACGCCGGAGAAGGCCGCACAGTTGAGCCCGCGCCCGGAGATCGACATCCAGTTCGTCGCCAAAACAGAGATGAGAACCGCCCCGAGCCTCATGCCCGAGGCGCCCACGCTTGCGGTCAAGAAGCTGCTGGATCGAACCGGGCTCAGCATGAAGGACATGGCGGTGGTGAAGAACCACAACCCGTTCGCTGTCAACGACGCCATCTTTGCGCGCGTGATGGGCTACGACTGGCGCGCGATGAACAACACCGGTTGTCCGCTGGTGTGGGGGCACCCGCAGGGGCCCACGCTAACGCGGGTGATCATCGAAGCGCTGGAGGAAGCGGTGGATCTGGGCGGTGGTTACGTGCTCGTGTTCGGTTGTGCGGCCGGGGACGTGGGCATCGCATCGATACTGAAGGTGACGGAGAGGGGGGATCGGTAATGGCGAGCGCGGTAGAACAGATGAGACCGTCGACGCTCGGCACGCTGGGGCTGGGTTCCGTACTGGAGATCTTCGCGCGCGGGCGGCTGCCCGTGGACGCCGGCGAGCTGGTTGACCAGGTCTTCGGCAAGGAGGGTAAACGGGGTTCGCTCGTCATATCCGGAGCCAATGGCATCGTGGGCGCGGGGAAGACCATGCAGCTCGGCTCGCGGCTCGAACCGTTCGGGGTGCCGGTCGTGGCGCTCGATCTGGCGGGCGCGCCCGATGGTATCGGCAGGCAGTACGAAGGGCTGGTGCGCTCCTTTGGTCCCGCCCGGGCGGCCCGGATCATGGAGAACGTCATCCGGGTGACCTACGACGGCAAGCGCCTGCCCCCGCGCCTCAAGGACCTCTCGCCACGGTTTCTGCTCGAGGCGATCCCGGAGATCCTCGACCTCAAGAAGGCGCACTACGAGATGTTCCGCGCGGAGTTTCCCGATATCCACATCAAGTCGGTGACGTCCGGTTTTCCGTCGTCGGAACTCGGTGTGGGTATCGCGCACCCCGCCTTCCCGCACGAGATCAACAAGATCTACGAAATCGTCGAATCGGACACCACACCGGCCACACAGTTGCTGTGGGCCCTCGGACTCATTCCCGTTCCGGTGAGCGACGACTGGTCGTTCGTGCTCGACGTGCTCTTCTGCGGCCTCACCCTCTCGGGCCTGCGGTATCACCGGGCATCCAACATGCCCTTCTGGAAGATCGACAAGTACATCCGCCGCGAGGTCGGACCGAATCCGTTCCGGGCGCACGATGCCATCGGTGCAAAGGGCGCCAACTTCCTGACGTGGTCGTGCCTCCATCATCTGGGCGAACACTACGGGGAGTTGTTCACGCCCACGCCCGACCTGGTCGCGCACAAGGACAGCGGTGAAGGGTGGTACCCGCCCAACCACTTCCGGCCCGTCGTCAACTGGACGCTGGATGACGCGGAAGAAGAGGAACTGCGGACATGGATCCTCGGGCCGGTCTACCAGATGACGAGCCTGATGCTCCATGAAAAGCGGGGCCACCTCGCTCATATCAACATCATCGGCGAGTTGTGTGCGCAGTTCCGCAGCGGCGTCCTGGCCGACATCCGCCGGCGCGGGGCGAAGGAAGTGAGCGGGATTGTCGCCGCCTATCATGCCGCGCATCCGGCGGCCGCAAAGAGCGCCTGGTATCCGGGTGCCTTCGAAGCGATCGGCGAGCCGGAGTGGCAGCAGCTCTACGTCAATGCCGAACACGATGGAAAGGCGGGCGTGATCACGATCGGGCGCGAGAGCTACAACAGCGACGTGGACGCGGAACTGAACCGCGCCATCGACTGGCTGCGCTCGGAGAAGATCGAGCGCGTCATCGTGACCGGCGATTTCCACCTGTCCACGCAGATGGTGGGGGCGGACACGGGCGACTTCTTCCCGGCGCTGAGCGACGAAGAACAGGGGCTCCGTATTTCGCGCTCCTGGTCGAAGACGGCGCGGCGGCTGAACGACGAGTTCAAGGTGTCGGTCGGTTTCGTGAACGGCAAGCGCTGTCTCGGCGGGATGCTCGAGCTGCTCACGCACTGTCACTATCTGGTCGCGGTCGAGGACGCCTCGCTGGGAATGCCCGAGGTCACGCTGCCCGTGGTTCCCGGCATGGAAGGGTGCCACTGGCCGTTTCGGAAGTGTGCGCCCAGGCAGCGGCCACAGCTGTTGAAACTCCTGCTCACCGGGCGGCCGGTGAAGGCGGGAGAGGCGGTCGGATGGCTCATCGACAGCGCAGGGCCCCTGCCGGATGCGCTGAAGACGGCGTGGGCCATCGCGACGCACGGCGACCACGGCCTGACCATGAGACCCGTCGAGACCGGCGCGCTCACCGGGGTTGCGGATGGTTCAATGGCAGAGTTCGCCGGTTCCGGCAACGAAGCCGGTGTTCGCGCGATCCTGGAGAACATCCGGGCCTCGTGCGGGACGAGCCTGTCCGAAGCGCTCGATGTGCAGGCCAGACACTCCGCGGGATTCATGTCGAGCGGGGAGTGCCGAAAAGGCGCCATCGGTGCCACGTACGCAAGAACGATGACGGTGTAGCTCTCGCACAACGTGGCTATCGGCCTGCAGAATTCAGAGATCGTCGGCCTCGTGGCAGGCTTTGGGACCACGTTTGCCGCCCTGCCCGATACGATCAGGATGGTCAGGCGGCGCTCCAGCAAGGGCCTGAGTCCCACCATGCCGGCCATCATGGCCGCGTTCCAGATCGTGTGGGTCTATTACGGAATCCTGATCGCTTCGTGGCCGGTGGTGGTCTGGAACACGATTGCCGTAGTCATCAACTCACTGTGCGTCGCAGCCTACTATCTGTTCGCCCGCCGCGAGCTTGCCCGTTTGGAGGAGGATCGTCCCGGTTCCCTGCGGTAATGCGAAGCGTTCATCCTGGCCGCCGTCCGAACGGTGTCCGGAGAGTCTGCGGTCTCGGCTCGGCCACGACCCCGGTATGCGGGGTGGGGTCCGGAGCCATGGGATGGGGTTCAACCACGTAGACGTGGACGAAGTGCACCTGGTCGGAGAAGGTGGTCTGCGCGTCGTAGGACTTCGCGGCAAGGGCGTTCAGGCCAGGCGCGCTGGCCTCGTACTTACCTCAGGTATAGGCGCCGAGCACCAGCAGAACAGGTTTGCTCCGCAGAAGCTCCGAGAGTCGACGGACGTTCCCATCCAGATCCGCGAGTGAGAACTCAACCGCCTTCGAGCCCACCGCAAGTGCGGCCTCCAGGGCGGCGACGTTCTGCGGGGAGAACTCCTGCTCGGGCCACGAATAGCAGTTCGACTGAAGGTCCTTGGACAGGAAGGATTCCTCATCCGTTGGGCGGACGGCTGCCGGGTCTTCGTGGCAGCCCGCGGCAATGATCGAGACGCTGGCCCAGCACAAGAATACCCATGCACATGCGTAACTACGTTTCATCAAGTCTTACTCCGAGCTTCTCGACAGGGGACTCCGGGGGAAAACGTGCGGCACCGGCAAGATATCATGAAACGCCCGGAGGGCCAAATAATACTGGCCTCCGGGCGTCTTCCACCACGTTCGCAGGGCGTTGGCCCGTCGCTGCCTCCAGCAAAACGGCGGTCCCACCGGTCAAACGGTGGAACCGCCGCTGTGTTGCCAGGCGACAGGGTGGACCCGCTACCGCAGCATCATCCACAGGTAGGCGTACGTGAGCGCCCAGCTGTACGCGCGCTGGTTCAAATTGGCGCCCGCGGCGTGCCCGCCCTCCGTGTTCTCATAGTAGTAAACCGGCTTGTTCATCTCGGTCATCTTCATCACCATCTTGCGCGCGTGTCCGGGGTGCACGCGGTCATCGCGTGTCGATGTGTAGAAGAAGACCTTGGGATAGTCCTGGTTCGCGTCGAGATTCTGGTACGGTGACCAGGTCTTGATGTACTCCCAGTCGTCCGTGTCGGGGTTGCCGTACTCGGCCATCCAGCTCGCGCCGGCCAGCAGCTTGTTGTAGCGCTTCATGTCCAGTAGGGGAACCTGGCACACCACGGCGCCAAACAGTTCCGGCCGCTGCGTGAAGCACCCGCCCACCAGCAACCCGCCGTTGGACCCGCCCACGATGCCGAGATGTTCGGGGGAGGTGACCTTGCGCTTGATCAGGTCCTCGGCCACGGCGATGAAGTCGTCGAATGCGTTCTGGTGCTTCTCCTGCATCGCCGCCTGGTGCCACTTGGGACCAAACTCGCCGCCGCCGCGGATGTTTGCCAGCACGTATACGCCGCCGCGCGCTACCCAGCTCGAACCCACCGTACCCGAGTAGTACGGCCGCATCGAGACTTCGAAGCCGCCGTAGCCGTACAGCTCCGTCGGGTTCTTTCCGTCGGCCTTGTAGCCCTTGGGCATGAAGATGAAGTAGGGGATCTTCGTGCCGTCCCTGGACACGGCCTCGTACTGGTCCACCTTCATCCCGGTGGCGTCGAACTCCGTGGGCATGCTCTTGATCTTCTTGAGCGACTTGCCGTCCTCCACGATGTAGAGGCTGGAAGGGGTCAGGAAGTCGGTATAGTTGATGTAGAAGACGTCGTCGTCGTCACTCGCGCCGGATATGCCCGCCGATCCCAGCCCCGGCAGCTTGATCTCCTCCGACTTCCAGTTCTTGCCGGACAGCGTGTGCTTGTAGAGCCGGCTCTTCACGTTGTCGAGCGTGGTCACCAGAAGATAGTTCTTCGTGTTGGCAACCGAACCCAGTGCCACCCGTTCCTTCGGCTGGAAGAG
>JAOUHG010000077.1 GCA_029865265.1 Candidatus Krumholzibacteriia bacterium
GCAGACAGGTTAGGAAAAACGGGCATCCAACGAAGTTGCAGGAATTGGGGGCGGGTGATGTGGTCGTTTTTGGCTCGCATATGAACGGATCTTTTGTGCTGGACACGGTGTTTGTGGTTGCGGATAGCATCCCCTATGAGCCAGCAACCGGTGAATCTAAACTAGGAACCCGTGTCCCTCCGTCCTTCCTGCACGCAACTATGCGACCGCTCGCTGGCGTCCGACGACCGTCGGCCCACGTCGCCAAGACGGTTCTCGATCCGTGTGGCCCCGAGCAATGCAGCGAAGAAGACGAGACAGCCGCTTGTGGTCCTCCGTGTGCTGAATCTAATGCGGCGAGGTTTCGCCTTTACTGGGGTGCGACACCGTCCGCACCAATTGATGGGATGTTCAGTTTTGCTCCCGCGAAGACCATGGCGGAAACGATTGTTCCATTTCAACGCCCGGCTCTGGATATGCCATTCATATCAGCTGGTTTGTCTCAGAATTGGCGAGCGTGTCCAGCCGAAGCACAGCCCGCCTGGCGGGCGATTGCTGAAAGAGTCTTAGAGCAGGGTCTTGAACTCGGAGTCTCGTTCGAGATTGTGCCGAGCAAGCGCTCGTTCTAAGGAGAGAGCGCGAACCCATGAGCCCCAGATTTGATGGTCGGGAGGGGACAGGGGTGAACGCCGCTGATGCTCTGCGGTGGACACTATGGAGCTGAACATTGAACTGCGGGAAGTCGGATCGTCCGATGAGTTCAAATCGATTGTATTGAAAAAGCGAGCGGCCATTAGTTCAAAGCCCCCAATCACGAGGCATTATGTCGCGTTGTGTAATAAGCAGGAAGTTGCATTCGTTGCGATCGACGTTCCGCCGAACAAAGGATACTTGTGTATTTATGAGTTGCTCGTAGAGCCAAAAATGCGTTGTCGCGGCTTGGGTTCGGCTGTGGTTAGGAAATGTCAGGAAATGGCGAGACAGCTTGGTTGCAAGAAGATATGCCTTATTCCTCGACCGATCGAGGCGGGCACTACGGAAGAGCAATTGGTTCGTTGGTATACAAGGCTAGGGTTCGTTCAGAGTAAGGAACAGGATAGTCTTCTCGAGATTGTTTTCTGAAGTCGGCGGATCAGGCTGAGGTGGATGAATACTGGGACAAGCTGGTGAAGGCGGGGGCGACGCCCACGCAATGTGGTTGGATCAAGGACGTTCGGTCTCTCCTGGCAGATTGTCCCGCGACGGTTCACGGAGCTGATCGCTGACAGGGACCCCGCGAAGGTGAAGGCTGTAATGGACGCCATGTTGACGATGGTGAAGCTGGACGTGGCGGAGCTCGAGAGGGCCTGCAACGAGGCGTAGTCGTGCTCGTCGACCGTAGCTGGCAGCGGCTGTTCCCAGCCTCACGATTCTACACCGACCGGAAGGCCGGAATTGCGAAACCCGCCTCGTGCCACACCCTCCGGCACTCCTTTGCGACTCACCCGCTGGAGTCCGGCACCGACATCAGGACCATCCAGGAACTCCTCGGCCATAGCGATGTGACGACAACCATGATCTACACCCACGTGCTGAACAAGGGTGGCCTCGGCGTCAGGAGTCCCCTAGACCGATGAGCGCGATCACATGGGCAGTGTTTCACTTGTTAGCCTGCGAGTTACGCAGTATTATTTCCGCGCGTGGGACGCATCTGATGGTACAACAGGGCTCGTGTGCCGCAGCCTATCAGGATAGACTGCGACCAAACAAATGTAGAAGATCAGTAGAACAATAGTCAGGCCTCCAAAAGGAGCAGTCTTATGATCGACGAGATTTTGTTATGACACGTCAGGCGCAACACTATCGCTGGCTCGTTGTGTTCCTGTGGATCTCAGTGATTGCATGGGGCGTCGGGCTCGGTGCCAAGCTGTTCGAGTTCACAGTCGTGATCTCCGCATGGGCTGCCGACCCCCCAGCCTCGCTCTCCATGATGCCATACGGTCCTGGTCACCCTTACGATCCCGGCGACTTTTTCCTACCGCTGAGTATCCTGCTCCTCATCGGTACCGTCGGGGCACTGGTTTGCGGGAGAAGGGCCTTGCGCAGTTACAGGATTTGGCTTTGGGTGGGACTCGCATCGCTTCTGGTCATCTGGTTGGCGACCCCTACGCTCTTCTGGCCTATGATTGGAGATCTCTACTACGCTGGCACGGGGTCCCGCCCCTTGGAAGCATCAGCCGCTCAAAGCCTTGTGAATCGATGGCTCGTGCTCGATTGGCTGCGTACAGCGCTCATCGCTGTGGGGTTCGTCAGTGCTATTCAAGCTGTCAGTTCGAGACACCGGGCATTTGGGTCCTAACAACAGCATGCAGCGAACGGCGCTTCGCGCCGCCGCTGATGCTGAGCGTTAGCTAGTCACACCAAAAGGAAAGGAGGGATCGGCATGAGAAACAACAAGTGTCTTGTCTTAGCATCCGTAATCACTGCAGCCCTCACCCTTCCCGCTTTCGGGCAGGAGCCCCCACGAATGAAGATGACGACGGACATTCCCGCGCAAATCACGACACCGAACAGGATGGAAACTCGGATAGGCACCCTCGAATTCTTTGACGGCTTTCCCACTGAAGACACGGACAAGAAAGTTTTCGACAACTTGGATTTCGTGCGGGGAGTAGAAACTTTTCTGAATGGGTGTCCGGCGGCGTCGCTGGTCGCCATGCGGGAAGGAATGCGGGAACTGGGCGCGGTAGATGGAACCATCGGCATCACCGAGAGCCTGATGGATGCGCGGTCGCTATTCCTGACGCCGAACACAGAGAGTATTTATACCGTCACATGGCTCAACCTGAAGGACGGTCCCGTTGTGGTTGAAAGTGCGCCCAATACCTTGGGCATCATCAACGATTTCTGGTTTCGCTACGTAGCGGACCTGGGAAACGCGGGACCGGACAAGGGCAAAGGCGGCAAATACCTGTTCGTGGGGCCTGATTACGAGGGTGACATACCCGAGGGCTACTTCGTCTTTCACAGTCGAACATACAACAATTTTCTGATCTGGCGCGGCTTTCTCGTGAAAGGCGACCCGAAACCGGGAATCGAGAACATCAAAAAACACACGCGTGTTTACCCCCTGTCCATGGTAGTCAATCCTCCCGAACAAAAGTGGGTAAATATGTCGGGTAAGGCGTTCAATACTGTCCATGCCAGTGATTTCAGCTTTTACGAGGAGTTGAACCAGGTCGTTCAGGAAGAGCCCGCCAACTCCCAGAACCCGGAACTCCTGGGATTGTACGCCGCCATTGGGATCAAGAAAGGACAGCCTTTTGCGCCGGACGATCGCATGAAGAAGATCCTCACCGATGCGGCCGCCGTGGGCAACGCCACCGCACGCGCGCTCGTTTTCCGGGGCCGCGACAGAAGTTCATACCAATATGACGACCGCAACTGGAGGACAGGCTTTGTCGGCGGCAGTCACGAGTTCCTTGCGGATGGCGCTAGTCTGTTGGACGCACGGGCGTTTTTCTACTACTACGCCACCATGGTCACGCCTGCTATGACCCTGAAAATCCCGGGGGTAGGTTCGCAATACTCCGACGCCATGGTGGATGCCGGGGGGAAACCGCTGGACGGGTCTAAAAACTACCAGCTACATCTTCCCCCAAATGTTCCGGCCGAGGATTTCTGGTCCGTGGTGGTCTACGACAACCAGACTCGCTCATTGCTCCAGACCGATCAGCAATACCCGAGCGTCTCGAGCCAGCGCGGTGTGCATGCCAATCCAGATGGCTCTTATGATATCTACTTCGGTCCGAAGGCTCCGCAAGATAAAGAAAGCAACTGGATTCAGACCGTTCCCGGCAAAGGTTTCAGCGTCATTCTGCGCTTTTACGGGCCGCTGCAGTCCTGGTTCGACCAGTCCTGGCGGCCGGACGATATCGAACCGATGAAGTAGTGAAGAACGTCAAGAACAAGCAACAGTCTCTGGTGACCTCGGACTAGGGAAGAAACGATAGACAGATGGCTAGCTAACAACCGGTTGCAGCGGACGGCCCGCTGCGCGGCCCGCCGCTGAACCGGAGCGTTAGGCAGACATGGAGCAAGGAGCGACGTCCGTGGGAGCCCATCCATATCAATACGTAGTCGAGTACGACGAGGACGTGCAGGCCGCTCTCGATCGGCTGCGGGCTGACGTGTTCCGCAACGGTAGGTTCTTCGGCGCTGAGCGGAATCCCCGCACGCCCGAGCAGGCCGTCAAGCAAACCGGTGAGACCGGCACGCGATCGATACTGGACATCGTCAAGATCCGCGACAAGCCGGACTACTGTTGCGCCGCGGGACTGACGCCTTCAGAGGTGAAACGGTACTTCGGAACAGACCGGCCGACCGTGGCGACCGTGGAGGCCTCGGACAAGTTCTGGGAGGATCTCGAACGTGGCAAGGCTCGATTCGTGGTCGTCTATGAAGGAGAGGAGAAGAAGATCTTCTTCGCGGGCTACTCGTTTGATTAGACGATGGGCAGGAGCCGGGACGCTGCCGAACCCGCCGCTGAACGGCAAAGCGTTGGGCTGACCAAGGAGAAGAGAACCGTGAGACAACTCGCTGGAGTCGTCGCGATCTTGATCGGTCTTGCATCTGTATGGGTCTATGGGTGCGCGGCTGCCGAGACTCCACCGCAAGGTCGGGTACGCGAGGCGATTGTCGGGTTGCCATGTGAGGGATGCGAGGCGGTTTTCGAAGGGCTCCCGGCAACCCTTGAAACCGACGCCCGAATCGGCCGGCAGGATGAACCTGGTCAGCCACTGCGCATCGTCGGCACGGTCTTCGACTCAGCAGGACACCCGGCCTCAGGAGTCATCGTCTACGCGTACCAAACCAACAGCCGTGGGGTTTACCCGCCGGACGATCGATATCGCGGCCTCGCCGCCTACCATCACGGCCTTCTGCGGGGATGGGCAACGACGGATGCGGAGGGACGGTATAGCTTCACCACGATTCGACCGGGTGGCTACCCGGACTCCGACCTTCCGGCCCATGTGCACATGCATGTGATCGAGGTCGGACGCTGTACCTACTATATTGACGACATCCTGTTTGAGGACGATCCTCGACTCACGAAGGAGAAGAAAGCGGCCCTCATCCTGGGCCGCGGCGGCAGCGGTCTTGTGGTTCCAAAGCCTGACAGCGCCGGTGCCTGGGTCGTGCGGCGAGACATCCACCTAGGCAAGAACATCCCCGGCTATCCAGTGCGCGCCCAACAACCGGTTCCAGCGGACGGCGCTTCGCACCGCCGCTGAACCGGAGCGTTAG
>JAOUHG010000078.1 GCA_029865265.1 Candidatus Krumholzibacteriia bacterium
GTATAACCCATTCTGCGCAAAGACCGATAGCGTGCTCATCGACTCCGGGTTCAACGTCAGGAGTCGCGGCTCGCGATCATTCGTACCCGTACCAACCGCGACGAATATCGTCCCTCCAGGACCCAGGCTGATGCCATACGGGGCTTCCGCGTTGACATACGATACATTTCGTTCAACACAGTCGATAGCACCGCTTAGAGCCGTGCCATCGGCGTTTAGCGGGACTTTAAGTACCATCGTCCGACCTACGACACCGGAGCAGTAATTCAACCCCTCCACGGTGGGGCACGTCACAAAGAGGGCATTTGTGACAGGCTCGTACACCATGAGCGCAGTGTTAGTGATCGGATTGATCAGGCTGGAACTCACACCACCAACCCCGTGCATGGCGCCCGAAGCGTCCAGATACTCAAGACGTACCTGTGATCCCCCTATGTAGTAGACCTTTCCGTCCCCCCTCGCTGCAATGCTGCGGGGACCGAAATTTGATTGAGCAGATGGCCCGACGCTGACCGTCGTCCCGTCACTCATCACACCCTTCAACGGGTAATTGACATCGTAGACCACGACGAGAAGCATGTCCCGGAACGGGTCGTACGTGGCATATCTGGACGAAGCGACGGGAAACGTGTGAAGTATTGAAGTACCACCGGTTATAGGATCGATCTTGACCACCTGGCCGACACCTCCAGGTCCCGAGTTGGTCACAAGATAGATGTCTCCCTCCTGGTAATCACCCGCATGAACGACGTCATAGCCAACCAAGCAGATTGAGAAGAGACATAACAATATCGCGATTAGACGCTTGTATGTAGTCATGTTAACCTTCTTCTGTCGACACGCTCGCCGTGTGACTGTGCGAACTGCACTACCGCGTGGATGAAAAGGCAGCAGATTTACGGCGCAAACGCCGATCGTTCCAGAAGGCACGTCGCGGGGAGGAGGACGTGTGACTCAGCAGGAGAGGTCGCAGTTATTTCTGCGTTGGATGTAGGATTTCAAATTTGGGTTGCTTCGTCCGTAACTGCGGCAGGTCTGGCACTCCATTCCGCGCTGGGTTTGCCACGTCGGCGTGGGGGCGCTTATGCTGGCTAGTATAGTTCGTGGATAGCCGACAGCAAGAGATGCGATTGCATCACTTTGGTTTCAGCGAGGTGCATTCGAGCACTTGGGGCGATGCCACTCTCGGATCTGGCGCCCCCTCAGTCCTGTTGAGGCTGACAGGGCTACTTTCCAAGTGCCAGATTAGTGCCAGATGGGCCAAAATGGGCAGCTCCGGCAGTCACCCGCGGAAACGCTAAACTCTATATCTGACAAGAAGTTAAACTGGAGCTGGTGCGCGGATTTGAACCGCGGACCTGCGCATTACGAATGCGCTGCTCTACCAACTGAGCTACACCAGCTCCGAGAGGCGATATGATTCTCGGGTGAGAGGATTCCTGGCGGCATGGGTGCCCGGGGAGGGGCGCCTGTGCGCGCGGCGGCCTCGTTTATACCACAAGGCCCCGCGCCGTTCCACCGCTTCTTTGTGGCCTGGGGACGCCTCCGGGCCCCTTCCGGCGGGGCGGCCGCCAGCTCAGGCCAGCGGGACTTCCACGCTGGTCAGACGGCGCAGCGCCTCGGGCGAATTCGCGCGCGAGGACGCCTCCTCATAGGTGATCACCTTGGCGGCGATAAGTTCGTTCAGGTGCCCTTCCAGCGTCTGCATGCCCAGCTTCTTCCCCGTCTGCATCATCGATGGCAGTTGCACCATCTTGTCTTCGCGGATCACGGCGCGCACCGCGTCGTTGGCAATCAGGATCTCCAGCGCCGCCACCCGCCCGCCGCTGATCTTCGGCACCAGCGTCTGCGACACGATGCCCTGCAGGGTCCCCGCCAGCTGCATCCGCACCATGGTCTGCTGTTCGGGCGGGAACACGTTCACCACGCGGTCCACCGTCTTGGTGGCACTGGTGGTGTGCAGCGTGGCCAGCACCAGGTGCCCGGTCTCGGCGGCGGTCACCGCCAGCGCGATGGTCTCCAGGTCGCGCATCTCGCCCACCAGGATGATGTCCGGGTCCTGGCGCAACGCACGCCGCAGCGCCTGGGTGAAGTCCGCGGTGTCCCCGCCGATCTCGCGCTGGTTGATGTAGCACTTCTTGTCGCGATGGAGGAACTCGATGGGATCCTCCATGGTGATGATGTGCGCGCGGTGGTTGCTGTTGATGAAGTCCACCATGGCCGCCAGCGTGGTCGACTTGCCGCTGCCGGTGGGCCCGGTGACCAGCACCAGTCCACGCGGCTTGGTGGCCAGCATGCGGCACACGTCGGGCAGCCCGAGTTCCTTGAAGGTCGGCACGCGCTCGGGGATGAAACGCATGATGACGGAGATCGAGCCGCGCTGGCGCATCACGTTGACGCGAAAACGCGCCAGGCCCGGCACGGAGTACGAGCAGTCGATGTCCCCGCTGTAGGTGAACTGTTTGTACAACTCCGGGGGCAGGACGGTGCGCGCGATGGCGTCGGTATCCTCGGGAGTGAGCGGTGTCGTGCCCTGCGGGAGGATCTTGCCGTTGACACGCACACCGGGGGGCTGCCCCACCTTGAGATGGGCATCACTGCCACCCAGCTTTACCACGTGACCCAGGAACTCATTGATCTGCATCAGGAACCTCCAGAGCGTGGCCCAACCGCAACTTCCGCGCCAATCAACGCCGGCCCGGGCAACCCGGCAAGGTGTTCCGAAACGTCCCGCTACGGCATGGCGGTTGCAACTTGCTCCCTGGAGTTCCTCGAATCAGACGCATCGCCCACCCCGGAGCATTCCGGCCGTGCGTGAGGCTATCGTCGCAACCGATTGCAGGCAATAACGATGAAGCTACGACCCCCTCGCATTCGTATCCCGTTCCGGCGGCCGGGACGACCCCGCTGGTGGGTGGTTCTGCTGCCCGGTCTCGGCTTGCTAATTGCCACCTCCGCCCTCGCCGGTGGCCTGCACGGCACGGTCCGCATCGTCAGCGAGGTCCGCAGCGCTCCCATGGAATCGTCGCTCGACCCCTACGCGGGGACCCTCAACTCGCTCGGCAAGTCGAACGATCCGGCGCCGCGCATCACCACCCCGAAGGACGTGGTGGTGTACCTGACCGGTGCCAGCACGCGCATCGCGCCGGCGCCCTCGGCGGGCACCCCCGCGCTCAGGCAGATCAACCAGTCGTTCGAGCCGCACGTGCTGGGCGTTCCGGTGGGCACCACGGTGGAGTTCCCCAACATGGACCTCGTGTACCACAACGTCTTCTCGTACTCGAAGACCAGGCGCTTCGACCTGGGCTATTACGGCAAGGGCAAGTCCAAGCGGGTCACCTTCGACCGGCCGGGCATCGTGCAGGTGTTCTGCGACATCCACTCGACCATGTCGGCCTACGTCTTCGTGGCCGACACGCCGTTTGTGACCCAGCCGGACGAGAACGGCGAGTACGGATTCGACGATCTTCCCAACGGAACCTACACGCTCAAGGTGTGGCACCCCGACCTCGGCGAACGGTCCATGACGGTGACCGTGGACGACGGGTCGTCGAGCGTGGACGTGAACCTCTAGGAGCGACCGGCCGCCCATGCTTCGCTTTGGCTCACTGCGCACGCGCATCATCGTCCTCACGACGATCCCGCTCATCGCGATCCTCGTGACGATGCTGGTGAGCACCATGCGGACCGCCGACACGGCGGTGCGCAAGCGCGTGCACGAGAGCCTCACCGAGTCGGGTTCGGTGTTCGTGCAACTCCTCACCTCGCGGCGCAACGAGCTGGTGAGCATGGCGCAAGTGACGGTGCGCGACCCGCGCTTCTTCGCCCCCTTCTCCATTCCACCCGCGGAGCGCGGCGCCGAGTTCCGGCCCACGCTGGAGGGGCTGAGTAACGACTTCCTGCGCATCACGGACGCGGACTTCATCCAGATCTTCGACGCCGACGGGCGCCTGATTGCCGAGGTGGCCCGCGACAACCGGCGCACGCCGGGTGCCCCCCTGCGCGATGACCCGTCGGCCATGGGCCGCACCGGCATCGAGACCGCCATGAAGGGTTCCGCGGTGGCCGACTTCTACCAGGCGGACGACCGCATCGTGGCGGCGGCGGTGGCACCCGTGTTCGTCACCCATCGCCTCGAGGCGGTGGTGCGGTTCGGCAGCTACCTGGACGACGAGTTCGTGGGCGAGGTCAAGCGCCTCACCGGCGCGGACATGTGCCTGGCGCGCGGCGGCGTGGCCTTCGCCAGCACCTATCCCGGCGCCAGCGACGACACCCGCGCGTGGCTCTCGGGCGGCCGTGTGGCCACCACCATCGGGCGCGGCTCGGTGACACTCTCCGAGGCCTTCAGCCGCGAGCACCTGGGCAACGAGTACCTCACCATCCACGTGGGCGTGGGCGGCATCGACCCGCGCGACGGCTTCGACGCCTTCATCGGCCGCGAGCTCGCGGCCGAGCTCGCCCCCATCGTTTCGCTGGAGAAGCGCCTTGCGATGGGCGGCGGCATCGCCGTACTGGTCACACTGTTTCTGGGCTTCGCCATGGCCAACAGCATCACCCGGCCGCTCTCGCGCATGGTGCAGGCCTCGGTGGCGCTGCAGCAGGGGCAGTACGACTACCCCATCGACATGCGCGGCACCGACGAGGTGGCGCTGCTGGGACGCAACTTCGGGCACATGCGCGAGTCGCTCGCCTCCTACGTCAGCCACCTCAAGAGCGTGGACCAGGCCAAGAGCAACTTCATCGCGCTCGCGGGACACGAACTGCGCACGCCGCTCACCATCATCACCGGGTTCAACGAGATGATCGCCAGCGGCGCGCTGGGAACGGTGCCGGACAAGGTGCGCGAGACCACCAACCTCATCACCGAGCAGCTCTCGGGGCTCAACGGACTGGTGCAGGCCATGCTCGACCTCACCTACTTCGAGCAGGGGCTGCAGAGCCTGCGCCTCACGCGCTGCGACGTGCGCGAACTGGTGCGCACGGTTTCGCTGGCGCGGCGCGAGTCCGTGCAAGACCGCAAGCTGCACATGACGGTGGAGGCGGGCAACGACCCGCTGTGGGTGATGGGCGACGCCACCCGCCTGCGCGACGCGGTGCGGGCGCTGGTGGACAACGCCATCCGCTTCACCCCCGACGGGGGCAGTGTGCGCGTGTCGGCGAACAGCGAGGGCGATGAAGTCCGGGTGGTGGTGGAAGACACCGGCATCGGCATTCCGCAACACGA
>JAOUHG010000079.1 GCA_029865265.1 Candidatus Krumholzibacteriia bacterium
ACGTGGGACGGTCGGGACAACCGCGGTCGACTGGTTGCATCGGGCGTGTATTTCTACCGGCTGGAAGCGGGGCGCTTCCAGGACGCGAAGAAGATGGTGCTGCTGAAGTAGCAGGCCTAACGTGAGGGGGCAACGTCAGCATGAAGGCGCAGAGTTTCCTTTTTGGCTTTCACGTCGACTATGGCCGGCCGTCGGCTCTCACTCCGAAAAGGGGGAAGCAATGAACGCGCGGAACGATAATAAGCGTGACGTGGCTACCCTGGAGCGAATCGCAGCCACCAAACTTCGGGATGGCACAAGTCCTGCGGAAGTTGAAGCATGGTTGAAGCTTGAAGGGGTAAGCCCTTCGAACGCAGTGCTGATGGTTGGCATGTTGGCGCGGCGTGTCGATGGGCGTCCAGCGCACGGAGCGAGGGTAACGGATGCCGTTACGAAGCGGCAAATCACACGAGTGTCCGTTCGCCAAAGCAGCAAGGTGCTTACGCTCTTCTACGTTGTCACGATGTTGCTCCTGTGCGTCCCCGTGGGATTGATCATGATGGCATGGCCGCAAATGCGGCTAAACGCTGTGATGCTTCTCATGATGCCTGTTGTGTACGGCATAATATGCTATCCGCTGTTTGCTCTCGGCGGCGCCATCTACAACGCTATCGCTGTTCGTGTCGGCGGCGTCGAATTTGAGAGCGCGGACAAGCCGGACGCGGCATAGCTGCGCCGGTGCGTACGAGATGATCCAGGACGACCACGACGACCATATCCGCGGTGCAGTGGCAATGCCGGGAGGAGCCTCTATGCGCAAAAGTGCGCTCATCAGTCTTGTCGTGCTCGTCACCTTCTCGCTGATGGCCTGCACGCAGACGTACTCCTGGAAGCCGGTCACGTCGGATAAACATCCGCCCGATGAGGTTGATCCGAATACGCTGATCGGAAAGACCGTGCGCTTCGTCATGGCCGACAGCACCGCGTTGCAGATGAGGGTGACGGAGGCATTCGATCAGCAGGTCGTCGGTATCCAGTCGAATCCCTACCTGCCGGCGGACACGCTTGTCGTCAACCTGCGGGATGTTCGGCGAGTGGAGCGTGAGACGGCTGGTTTTCCTCGTCCCAAGAAGGGGTTGGTCATCATGGTTGGCGTGGTTGTGGGATTCGTCCTTGTGCTTCTCATTGCTGGGATTGCTGAGGAAGGGGGATTGTACTGGAGCCAGTCTGGCCAGGACCATCGACAGGAGCCGAAGTGACCGGTGGCGAGTTGTCACCGATCGCGAAATAGTTGATGCCATCGGGGGCAACGGCCCATACGAAAGCGATGCCGCGCAGTCATCGAACGCCGGAACGAAGGAGGTTTCTCGTGCAAACTCGCCCCGTCCTGGCAGCAGGTGCTGCCCTTGCGATCCTGTTCCTCGGTACACATCTGTGTCTGGCGCAGATTCCCATCATCAACCTGCCACACGACGCCCGAAGCTACGCGCTTGCAGGAGGCGGTGTGGCGGACGGCAGCAATCCGTCCACGATCCTCAACAACCCGGCCGTGGCGGCGAGACTAAGCGGCGCCTATCTGAGCGCATACTCCGGAGAGATTCTTCCGGATCTTGTGAATGATGTGAATTTGAAGGGCGGCGTGCTGTCGGGAGGCTATCCCGTGTACGAGGGCGATGTTGTGCTGCGACTGGGTGGCGAGGTGCGGTTTGCGAAGTTGAACTACGGGGCGATCGAGATCACCGATACGCAGGGCATGCCGCTGGGCTACTTCGACAGCTACGAGGAATATTACTCATTCACCGCCGCAGTTGATCTACAGTTTGCACACTCGTTCCACCTCGGGATTGGGAGCACTTACAAGTCGCTCAGCACGGAGTATTTCCTGACGGGCCCTGCGCCCGTGGATGGCGATGGCTCGGTGTACGACGTGGGCTTCCTGCTGGCATACTCCGCTTCCAATCCGGCCGATTGGTCGGTCACGCCGGCGCTGGGAATCAGTCTTCGAAGCTTCGGGTCTGATCTTGAATACGGCAGCTATGGGACGATCGAACCTGGCCGGCACAATGCCTATGGCGTGTCCATAGACATCCAGTCTCCCTACACGACGCTTCTCGATGCTTCAGTTCCGACGTTTGCAATGGTCTTCAACTTCGACCTGGAGAAGTCGGAAGACCCCGACAAGTTGTACTCCGCCGGGCTGGAGCTGGGATTCTGGCAGGTGATCTTTGCCCGGCTGGGTTTTGAGGCCATTCAGAACGTCGACCCCAAGGCGCTCACGCTCGGATTGGGAGCCGGGCTGCCACTTCGTGAGTTCATGTTCCGTTTCGACTACGCCATGGTTCCCCTTACCATCATCAACGGGAACCACGGGGACAGAGCCAACAAGTTTACGCTGTCGCTGGGCTGGACGCCGCAGCAGGCTGTCCACAGTAACTGACCGCCAGTGGAGATGACTCCGACTGGGTGAGACAGCAAGCGCGCCGCGGGGTAGTGGCGTGGTTGAAAGCGGCGCAAATGGCGCTTGGCGACGCGGGTGCTTTCGCGAATAATGAACCTTCTTACCAGGAGGTTCTTGGGACGTGTCGACAGCCCAACCACACGATCGCGCTACCGAGGATACCGGCCGTCGCCGGTGGGGGAGACCGCGCCGGCTGGGGCGGTTCTGGCGGCGGCTCTCGGACGGTCTCGAGGTCCAGCAACTGTGGGACCAGTTCCGCTCCGAGGCGCGCACGAGCTACGAGCTCTACCGGGTCGACGTCGACGGGGAAGACCTGGGCAGGATACGCGGCCCGCGCGGGTGGATGCGGGTTGCGCATGCGTGGTTCTGGGCGATCGCGATGAAGCTTTCGCCGGCGCGGCGCGTGCTGCTCGTGCTGGCGGTGGTGCTCGGCATCATGGGCGAGTGGCACTTCATCGTCCGCGACTACGATCTCGATCTCAACTTCCGGGGCGTCGGGTTTCTGCTGCTGTTCGTCGTCCTCGTGCTCGAGCTCGCGGACCGCGTCACCATGAAGCGCGATCTCCAGATCGCTCGCGAGATCCAGCGCTGGCTGGTCCCGGAAGAACCGCCACGCGTGCCAGGACTCGACATCGCCTTTACCACCCGTCCCGCCAACACGGTCTCGGGCGACTACTACGACGCATTCCTCTTGGATGATGCCGGCAACCGCCTGCTGCTGGTGGTGGCGGACGTGGCGGGGAAGAGCGTACCGGCGGCGCTCCTGATGGCGTCCTTCCAGGCGTGCCTTCACTCGTGCGCGCGGGACTGCGGCGACATGCCGATGCTCGCCGAGCGGCTGAACGAGTTTGCGTGCACGCGCAGCCTGGGCGGACAGCGCTTCACGACGGTGTTCCTCGCCGAACTCGACCTTACGACGATGGTGCTGCGCTACGTCAATGCCGGGCACGAGCACCCGGTGCTGCGGCGCAGCGACGGCGGGACCGAACGCCTTGAAGACGGGGGACTGCCGTTTGGCATCGACCCGGAACAACGCTACCAGTCCGGCAGCACGACGCTGGTGCCTGGGGATCTCCTGTTCGTCTTCTCGGACGGGCTCGCAGAGGCGGTGGACGCGGGCGATCACGAATTCGGCGACGCGCGCGTGGTGGACGCCGTCCGCGGGTTGAGCGACACGCACACGGACGCGGCCATCCGCTCGCTCATCGCGCGCGTCGATGCGTTCGTCGGCGGCACCCGCCAGAGCGACGACATCACCTGCCTCGCCCTGCACGTCGAGTAGGGCGGACACCGTCCAGCGTCACCTTGACGCGCGCGGCCCGCGCATGCTCCAATAGTCTGCAGCCAACACCAACGATGCGACATGCGAGGATTCACCCTGGCCGAAAGGAACCTTCGATGCGCCGCTCGATCTTCGGTGCCTCCACGTCCCGGCTTCTCGTTCTTCCCCTTACGATCCTTGCGTTTTACGGCTGCGGCGACTCGTCGAGTCCCACGGCGCCCCCGGCGGTTCCTCCGCCGGCCGGAACACCCACGTCCCCCGGCTGGACGCTGATCAGTCCGACGGCCGGAGGCGTGACAACGATCAACCAGGTGCGCTTCGCGTCGCCGACGCGCGCGTTCGCGGTGGGCCGGTTTGGCACACTCCTGCGCTCGGACAACGCCGGGGTGACGTGGGCGCGGCTTCGACCCAACTGGGACGGAGACCTCTATGCCCTCGAGTTCTACGACACGAAACACGGCGTCGCGGTTGGAGACGGGATGATCATCCTTGCCACCCACGATGGTGGCGAGACCTGGGTGCGTTCGGGCCCGATGGAAGGCAACCGATCGTTGAGCGATGTCGCGTTCGTCAACCGGGACACCGTCGTGGCCGTCGGCTCCGAGCTGACCGATCCTCTGTTTGCGGTCAGCGAGGACGGTGGTGACGCCTGGTCGCTCGTGGCGACCGGTCTCAGCGGTATCCGGTTTTCCAGCGTGGCCGTGTCCGGCGCGAGGGTGCTGGCGCTTGAGGCCGGTAGCGCGACCATGCACGAGGCGACGGAACTGGGCCGCCAGTGGACGACGCGATCGCTCCCGCAGCCCTGCGACTACCTCGGGTTCGCGGACGACACGACGGGCGTTCTGGTTGCGGCGAGTTCGGCCTCCTATCGAACCATCAATGGTGGGGTCACGTGGTCATTTATCAGCGGCCTGACGGCCTACGGCGAGCCGGTATTCCAGAACCCGAGCCGTGGCGTCATCGTCGATTTCGCGAACGTCTCGGTGACGCAGAACGCCGGGGTTACGTGGCAGTCCACGCCTTTGAGCGAACAGATCACGACGGGACAGTTCGGCGACGACGCCCACGGCGTGTTCTTCGCGCCCCTCAGCACCAATACGCCGAACCAATTTGTCGACGCGTACTACACGACGTCGAACGGGGGCGCATCGTTGACGCCGCACCCCACGCGGTCGCTCGATCAGCCCACCTTCGTGGATTTCGTGAGCCCGAGCGTGGGGTTCGTTACCCTCGGCGGGCGCGACGCCGACATTTCCGAAGTGGCGGTCACGAGGGACGGCGGTGAAACGTGGGCCAGCGCCCCCCTCGATTCGAGCCTCATC
>JAOUHG010000080.1 GCA_029865265.1 Candidatus Krumholzibacteriia bacterium
ACCGCTGTTCAACTTTGAGCCGCCCGCCAGCGACGACGAGGTCTACAACGCCTCGCTGCAGTTCGTGCGCAAGATCAGCGGCACCACCAAGCCGTCCAAAGCCAACGAAATCGCATTCAACGCCGCGGTGCGCGACATCGCCGCCATCGCGCGCACCCTCATCCACAGCATGGTCACCACCGCACCACCGAAGAACCGCGAAGAAGAAGCCGCCAAGGCAAAGGCCCGCTCGGCGGAACGGTTTGGTGGGTGATAGCAAAGGCGGAGGCAACCTGGCAATCGTCTCGTGTTACAGGACCGGCCCCTGTCCTGGCCGATGGCGCGGCACCGCGAGCGAGCGCGTGGTCTCAGCGGTAAAGCGCCTTCACCGCCCCCCATGTCGTGTTTTGAACCGGAAGAATATCGACCAATATGCGGGATCCGTCCGGTTGATAGACATACTCAATAAGTGGCGCGGGCAACACCTGAATCATATGGTACTTCACGTAGTGTCCTTCCGCAGTCCGAAGGACGTACACGGGGCCAAGCAGCGCAAGCCCGTGCGTCTCGTAAGTTGATAGGTCCGCCGGTGCCTCCAAAACATCCTCAAAGGATCCTGATACCGTGCGCGCGGATGCGCCATTCCAACAGCCATACACGTACCCCAGCGGCGGGTCGACTACATAAACAATCGACAGGTCCCCATCATATTCACCAACCAGCAGTGAATCACTGAAGTCCCATGACCCAAACTCGAACCATGCATAGCCATGAATCACATCAGCAAGCGCGGGCGTGCTCATAAGAAGCGCGGCCACAACCGCAAGAAGAAGAATTCTTGTCCGCGAGAGCATCTTGAGCCGCCCGTTCTTTTCAGTACATCAACGATACAATGCCTTGATCCTTCCCCAAGTTGTTTCTTCAACCGGGAGCGGTGAGCAGGCGAATGCCAGCGGCGTTCCTGGGTCCAGGCGAGGTGACGGACATCCACACCCCGCACTAAGGGTATTCAACTGAAAATCGCGGATCAACTGCGCCTGTGGCTGGAAATTGCAGTCCATGCCTTCAACAGTCTCGGCACCCGGGTACGGCACGACCCTCAGCGTGCTGCAATCCGCCGCTCACTTCATCCAGCGTTCAACGTCGGTATAGCGCCTTGATACCTCCCCACGTCTTACTCTCGATTGGCAGCGGTGTGCAATCAAAGAAACCGGCCGCCCCAGGAATCGTTCGACTGATGGGGCAACCACAGCCCTGGCCAGGGGCAACCACAAACATATCCGACACACTCGCCACCTGCGGGACACCGTAGCAGTCGATTACATCAACAGTCTCAGCATCGGGATGCGGCACGACTCGTAGTCGAGGACAGTTCACGGTGGACCCCAAATACATATATGTGACAGACGCAATCATGCCACCCACGACACATGCGCCGTAGCATATGCTGATACCATCCTGCGTGTTTCCAACGGTCATCGAGTAAGCGTGAGTCTCCGAGACATACATGAGTGTCGCACCGGGATCGAGAGATAACTTGAAACGCGCACCGCGCGAACCGAACGTGTAAACGTGATTCACATAGACCGTGCGCAGGCCTGGCCCGCTGTCGTTTATCATCTGGCAGTCACGACCATACGGGCTCATCGACAACTCGATTGTGTCGGCTCTGACAACCGTCGATAGAAAAATCAAGCAGAAGACTAGAACGAAGCAGAAAGCTAGAGCCAGGAGGTTCGAAAGCGTTGGCACAAACCGCGGATAGTCGCCCGCCTGAAGCATTTCAATCTCATTCGGCAGGCTCACGTATGTGCGGTCGCGGTGCGGGTCGCTCACAGCCCAGGGACTCGAGTTGAACCTCGCCCGCTTAAAAATACGCAAGGATTCGCGATCGACAGATACGTCTTCAAGGCGGCACAAGAAAAAAGGGCGTAAGGCTAACGCGGTCGCGATAGCTCTTGCCAAGTCAGCACCCCCGTTGGCCGGAGAATATGAGGAAGGATTAACGCGGTGAGTATATCGTACCAGGGCCTCTTTTGTCCACTCGCGAATTAACGGGAACGTGCCGCTTCAGCGTTCGCCCATCACCGCGGACGCAAACCGTTCCGGCTCCGCCGGCGACACCACCACCACGCGGTCGCCGTAGCGCAACACCACCGCCAGCGAGGGATCCGTGATGTAGGCGCGGTACGTGCCCAGGTGCTTGTTGCGGAACCAGCCCGAGAACGAGAAGAATCCCCCGTTCCCGAAGATGCGAATGCCGCCCGCGATCTGCGCGGGGTCGTGCGTGGCGCTCTTGAGTCCGGTGCGCGAGAGGCGCGTCGCCCACAACAGCCGGTGCACGAGGATCGAGTCGCGCTCGATGGTGTAGCCGCGGATGGTGAAGAGTGCGGCGCCCACGATCATGAGGGCGGGCAGCAGTGCGGCCCACCACTTGGAGGAATCACCGCCCGCGCGGGTCATCGCCGCCCACGCCGCAAAGCTGGCCACCAGGCATACCATGGTTGCAAAGATCGAGACGCCGATCAGCAGGCGACTCCAGGGTGCTTTGAAATGCATCGGAACACCTCTAGCGGTTTACGAGCATGAACACCAGCACGGCCAGCGCCAGCGCGATGCGGTAATACGCAAAGACGTAGAGGCCGTGCTTGCGCAGGTAGCTGAGCAGGAAGCGGATGACCACCCAGCCGGCCACCGCCGAGGTAACGATGCCCACGATGAGCGCGGTCAGTTCTCCCGGCATGAGCGGTTGTCCGACGAGGTCGAGGCCCTTCTTGAGCGCTGCGCCCAGCATGAGCGGCGAGGCCATCAGGAATGAGAAGCGCGCGGCCTGGTCGCGGCGCAGACCGAACATCATCCCCACCGAGATGGTGATGCCGGAGCGCGACACGCCGGGGATGAGTGCGAGCGTCTGCGCGGCGCCAATGCCCACCGCCTGCCAGAGGGTGAGGCTGTGCATCTCGCCCGCATGGTTGAAACGCTTCTCCACCCACAGAAACAGAAACGCGCCCGCGATCAGCGTGACCACGATCACCGACGGGTGGCGGAAGTAGAACTCGATGTCGGCCTCGAACAGGTATCCCACGATGCCGGCGGGCACGCAGGCCGCAATCACGTACCACGCCATGAGGGACGCGGGGTCGCTGCGGTTTCCTTTGGGCGAGAGGCTGGTGAGGAAGCCGCGCGCCAGCGCGCGCAGGTCGCCCCAGAAGTACACCACAATGGCCATGAGTGTGCCCAGGTGGACGGCCACGTCGAAGGTGAGTCCGTCGACCACGTCGAAGTCCAGCGCGGCGCGCGCCAGGATGAGATGCGCGGACGACGAAATGGGGAGGAACTCGGTGGCGGCCTGGATGAGGCCGAGGATGATGGCCAACAGAACAACCGGCATTGTCTACTTTGCCCCGATCTCGACGAGCACCTGGCCGTACGCCACCTGCTCGCCGCTCTTGCAGTGGATCTTCTTGATGGTTCCCGTGGCCGGCGAGAGCAACTCGTTGTGCATCTTCATGGACTCCAGCACCACCAGCGGGTCGCCGGCCTTCACCGCATCGCCCGGTTTCACGTTGACCGCCACGATGGAGCCCGGCATGGGCGCTTGCAGGCGCCCTTCTCCGGCAGCACCCACCGGGCGATCGGTGTCGACCGCGTCGCGCGTGTGCGCGTAGGTGCGTCCGCCGATGGAGATGTCGAGCCCGTTGCGCCCCTGCGACACGTGCGCCACGTGCGAGGCCTTGTCGATGAGGAACGCAATGGTCCCGCCCGCCAGGCTCACGTCGCTCACGATATGACGGCGCTCGTCGATAGTCACCACGAATCCGTCCGCGGTGCGCACAATCCCGATCTCCTTCTGGACGCCGTCCAGCGCGATCTTCATTCCCCACCCCCGATCTCCCACTTGCCCACGCGCTCCCACGGCGAGGGCCCCGTCTCGGGCGCTCCCGCGCCACCGCGGGCCGCGCGCCCGATGTTGAGCGTTTCGCTGAGCACGGCCGCCACGAAGGCCTCGTCGGGGATGTCGCCGCCCGGATCCATGAGCACCTCGCGGCCGTAATC
The DNA here is from genome assembly GCA_029865265.1 of Candidatus Krumholzibacteriia bacterium. Classification (NCBI taxonomy): domain Bacteria; phylum Candidatus Krumholzibacteriota; class Candidatus Krumholzibacteriia; species Candidatus Krumholzibacteriia bacterium. The sequence goes on from JAOUHG010000080.1 coordinate 4,036, forward strand.
GTCCAGGAACGTGGTGTTCACATCGCCGGCGATGAAGGCCGGATGCACGAGGATGCGCTTGTGCAGATCGATGCCGGTCTGCACGCCGTGCACCACGTACTCGTCGAGCGCGCGCAGCATGCGCAGCCGCGCCGTCTCGCGGTCTTCGCCGTAGGCGATCAGCTTGGAGAGGATGGGGTCGTAGTACGGTGTGACTTCCCAGCCCTCGTACACGCCGGAATCGTTTCGAATGCCGGGGCCGGAGGGTTCGTACAGATACGAGATCACGCCGCACGAGGGCATGAAGTTCTTGGTCTCGTCCTCGGCGTAGATGCGGCACTCGATGGCGTGGCCGCGTTGCGCGAGATCCTTCTGCGCGAACGCGAGTTTCTCCCCGCCCGCGATGCGCAGCTGCCACTGCACCAGGTCGATGCCGGTGGTGACCTCGGTGATGGGGTGTTCCACCTGGATGCGCGTGTTCATCTCCAGAAAGTAGAAGTTGCCCGCCGCATCCAGCATGAACTCGATGGTGCCCGCGTTGACGTAGCCCACCGCTTTCGCCGCCGCCACCGCGGCCTCGCCCATGCGCGCGCGCAGTTCCGGCGTGAGTGCCGGCGACGGCGTCTCCTCCAGCACCTTCTGGTGGCGGCGCTGGATGGAACACTCGCGCTCAAACAGGTGCACCACGTTGCCGTGTGCATCCGCCAGCACCTGGAACTCGATGTGCCGCGGGTGCTCGATCTTCTGCTCGATGTAGACGGTGTCGTCGCCAAAGGCGGATCTCGCCTCGCCGATGGCGGCGCGCGCGGCGGCCTCCACCTGC
>JAOUHG010000081.1 GCA_029865265.1 Candidatus Krumholzibacteriia bacterium
ATCATTTTCGTCCCGCCTGATCTCGCGTACGATACTGGCTATCAGGGCCGCACTGCACGGAGGGGTTCTCATGAGATCCTCGCTTTGGGTAGTGTTCCTGTCCTTCCTGGCCGCGCTTTTTCCCTCTTCATCACACGCACTCACGATCATCCCGGCCCACGCCTGGAGCAAGGGGTTTGGGGGAACAACGGCCACGGTAAAAGCGACCGGCGTTGCGCTCGATGGCGCGGGCCACGTCTATGTGGCAGGAGTATTCACCGGCGTCGCCGACTTTGGCGGCGGACCGTTGACGAGCGCCGGCGCATACGACGTCTTTCTCGCCTGTTTCGACGTGGATGGGACCCATCGTTGGAGCAAACGCTTTGGTGACGCGAACCAGCAGGAGTGCGGAACCATCGCCGCGGATCCATACGGCAACGTCTATGTGACCGGCACCTTCTACGGGACGATCAACTTTGGCGGCGGCACACTTACCAGTTCTGGCGATGCCGACATCTTCATGGCCAGGTTCGACGCCGCGGGAACGCATCAATGGAGCAAGTCATTCGGCAACATTGATGTTCAGATAGGAAGCTCCGTCGCGTGCGACGGAGTCGATGGCGTTTACATCGCGGGCTACTTCTCAGGAACGGTAAACTTCGGCGGGAGCAACCTGTCCCGTGTGGGAACTTTCGACGGCTTTCTCGCCAAGTTCAACTCGGCGGGGGTCCACCAGTGGAGTCGCAGCTTCGGTTCCGTCGGCAGCGACATGAGGCCCGTCGTTGCGGCCAATGCGGGCGCTGTCTACCTGTCTGGAAGTCTCACCGGCACTGTCAACTTTGGCGGTGGCAACCTCTCATCCGCGGGTCTCTGGGACGTCTTCCTGATCCGCTTCGACCCGGCTGGCGTCCATCAGTGGGGCAATCGATTCGGTGGTCTTGACAACGACGGAGTCAGTGGTATCGCGCTGGACGGCGCCGGGTTCATTTACATCACCGGGTACTACTCGAGTTTCTCCGTCGATTTCGGGGGTGGCAATCTGGCGAATGCGGGCGGCGAGGACATCTTCCTGGCCAAATTTGGTCCGGGCGGCATTCACAGCTGGAGCAAAGGGTTTGGAGACAATTCCCCTCAGTGGGGTACTTGCGTCACCACCAGTCTGGATCGCGTGTTTCTGGGCGCATTCACCAACGGTACCGTGAATTTCGGAGGCGACGATCTCGTCTCCGCGTCCAACGATCTGTGTTTCGCCGAGTTCACCTGGGATGGCAAGCACGTCTGGAGCCGGATCTACGGGGACAGCTACATTCAATCGGCATCCGCACTCGCCGCGAGCCAGGACTACACGACGTACATGTGCGGGCACTTCACCGGCTCGCTTGACTTTGGTGGCGGCGACCTCAACCAGGGCACGGCGACCAGTCAGGATGCATTCTTCGTGCGGTTCGACGGCCGGCCCGCGGAACCGGTCATAACCTCCATCTCCGACATCGGAAACGACCAGGGCCGAAGGGTCCGGATTCGCTTTGTGCAATCGGCGATGGACCGGGTCGAATCGGCACACCCCGTCAGCCGCTACGAGATCTACCGCCGCGATGACCCGCTGGCCGCTTTTGCGCCGTCGAATGCGAGCGAGGCCCGCTCCGCGCTCGAGTCGCCGGGGTGGGTGTGGGCCGGCAGCATCCCCGCGCACGGTGATGATGCGTACGTGACCGACGCAGCCACCGACGCGGATTCAACCGTCGACGGACCGCACCCTTCGGTATTCCTGGTTCGCGCGGCGAGCGATGATCACTTCTTGTACTGGGACTCCCCGCCCGACAGCGGCAGTTCCGTCGACAATCTGGCGCCCGGCGTGCCGGGTGCTCTGGCCTATTCGGAGGGCGTGCTGACGTGGACCGCCCCGGATGATCCGGACGTGGATCACTTCACGATCTACGGAGGCAGAGCCGGTTTTGACAGTCGTTCCGGAACAATCGGCCGCACCCGTGAACTGTCCATCGACGTGTCGCAGCACGCCTATGACGTCTACCGGGTAACGGCGACAGACCGATCCGGCAACGAGAGTCAGGCGGCGGAGATATCTCTCGTGAGCGAAACAGCACCGCCCGCGGCGCGACTCCTCTCGCTCTCGTCGCACCCGAATCCATTCAATCCCGCAACGGCGATTAGCTACACCCTCCCGGCGCGCGGGAACGTGCGCCTGGCTATACACGACGCGCGCGGTGCGCAGGTGGTGGTGCTGGTCGACGATTACGCCGACGCGGGAGAGTATCGCGCAACCTGGGACGGCCGCGACAACGCCGGGCGTCCGGTGAGCTCGGGCGTGTACTTTGCGCGCCTACAGCACAACAGCGGCACGAGGAGCCACAAACTGCTCCTCCTCAAGTGAGGCATGAACATGAAATACACATGGCTGACTATTCTTCTGTGCGTGTCATTGCTTCTTGCGGCCGCTGAACCACTCGCAGCGCTCACGCCCGCTCATTTCTGGAGCCAGCGTCTTGGGGGCGCAACGGACGACTACGGTGCGGCCGTGGCCGTCGACGCGTCCGGCGACGTGCTGACGGCGGGCTACTTCACCGGAACCATAAATCTGGGAGGCTCCAACCTGGTGAGCGCCGGTGCACGCGACATCTACCTTGCAAAGTTCTCTGCAGACGGCACTCACGTGTGGAGCCAGCGCTATGGTGGCACTTCTGACGATTACGCGTTTGCTGTTTCCCTTGATTCGCGAGGCTATGTCTTCATAGCCGGTTACTTCTCCGCCACCGTGAACTTTGGTGGCAGTGATCTGGTGAGCGCGGGTTCGTCGGACATCTATGTTGCCTGCTTCGAACCAAACGGCGCGCACTCCTGGAGCCGGCGTTTTGGTTCAACGGCACAGGAGCTTGCCCAGTCGCTCGCCATCGCTCCTACCGGCAATGTGATCATTGCTGGTTCGTTCTCGGGAACGGTCGACTTTGGGAGCGCAATTCTGGTGAGCGCCGGTTCCAGCGACGCCGTCGTGGTGGCCCTCACCGCCGGTGGTGGAAACCTCTGGAGCCGGCGTGGCGGGTCCAACCTGACGGATAACTGCTATGGGGTCGACGTGGACGCGTCGGGAAACGTCTTCGCCACGGGTACTTTCTATGGCACAGCCAACTTTGGTGGCGGCGATCTCGTCAGCGCCGGCGCCAATGACATATGGCTCACGAAATACAACAGCTCCGGTGTGCATCAGTGGAGCCGGCGGATGGGCGGAGCGTCCTTCGACTACGGGTACGGGGTGGCCGCGGATGCCTCCGGGGCCGTTGTGGTGACGGGGACATTCTACGAAACGGTTGATTTTGGCGGAGGAGACCTGGTCAGCGCTGGCTCCTCCGACGTTTTTCTGGCCAGGTACAACGCCGCGGGTGCACATCAGTGGAGCAAGCGCTTCGGCGGAACCAGCTACGACTATGGCTACGCCGTGGCCACGGGCACCGGGAACGATGTCTTCGTGACCGGGTCATACCGCGGCACGGCGAACTTTGGTGGCGGCAACGTGACTAGCAACGGTGTGGACGACCTGTTTCTCGCGCGATACGACGAGGCTGGCGCATACCAGTGGGATCTTCACGCGGGCGGGACATCGATTGAAAGCAGCCGGGCGGTCGCGGTGGATCCGTGGGGAAACACGCTGGTAACCGGCTACTTTGGCGGAACCACCAACCTGGGCGGCTCGCCTCTGACCAGCGCAGGCGGCAACGATGTCTTTCTGGCGCGCTACGGACCACGGCCTGCCGTGCCGACCATTGCTTCTGTCATGGACGTCGCCAACGACGAGGGGCGGCGGGTCCGCGTCGCGTTCAACCGTTCCGGTTTCGACGTGCCCCAATCACCCGTGTCCGTGACGGGATACGAAGTCTACCGGCGCATCGACACCCTCCCCCTCATGGCGACACCGCCTCGCTCGGCGCGGCTGCTGATTGATGGCTGGGTCTATGCGGGTGAACTGACCGCCCATGGGACGGATACCTATTTCATCGACGCACCCACCGACGCAGACTCCACCATCGCTTTCGGCCAGCACTACTCGACGTTCTTTGTCCGCGCCGCAACGGTGGACAAGTATGCGTACTTCGATTCTCCGGCCGATAGCGGCTACTCCGTGGACAACCTCGCGCCCGCAATTCCAGGGGGCCTCCTCTATGGTAGTGGAACGCTCTCCTGGAACAAGTCCGCGGCGGAGGACTTCGACTACTTCACCGTATACGGTTCTCCGACCCAGTATTTCGCCGATGCGACACTCGTGGACCATACCATCGGCACTTCCATGGACGTGACCGGGCACGACTATCAGTACGTCTTTGTGACCGCCACGGACTTCTCGGGGAACGAGAGCGGGGCCGGGGCGATCAAGGTTCCTTCGGGCGTGGGCGGAACGCCACGCGGCTACATTCTATCCGTGAGCAATTTTCCCAATCCGTTCAACCCGTCGACCGTGGTCAGCTACACGGTTCCTTCGCGCGGCAGCGTGACCGTGGCGATATACGACGCACGCGGAGCGCGCGTGGCCACGCTGGTTGACAGCGAGACACGTGACGCAGGGGCATACCGCGCGGACTGGAACGGGCGCTCGGACTCCGCGGTGTCGGTTCCCTCAGGAATCTACTTTGCGCGGATCGAGCAGAATGGTGCAGTGCGCACGCGAAAGATGGTGCTTCTGAAGTAGGGGCGTGGTGAGCGCACGGTGGGGACTCCCCCACCGTGCGCATGTTCTCAGCCGAAGATTTTCTCGGTTCTCACATACACCATGTGGACCTTCTCCACCGCGGCGAGGATGGCGTCCTTGTCGTCCGTGCTGGCCGTAGCCACCAGCTCGTCCACCGCG
>JAOUHG010000082.1 GCA_029865265.1 Candidatus Krumholzibacteriia bacterium
AGCCCGGTCTTCATGCCACAGCACGCGCCAGCGCTCGTCGGTCGCGACGCCGTTCGTGCCGGGTACCGGCAGGTCTTCGACACCATCAAGCTGAACGTCCGGTTCGAGATTCACGAGATCCAGGAGGCTGGTGACTGGGCATGGGCGCGCACCAGTTCGGCGGGCCGCACCAAGATGCTCGCAGCGGGGATTGAGGTCACCGAAGGCAACAACGAGCTGTTCGTGTTTCGACGCGAGGGCGGCGCCTGGCGCATTCACCGGTACTTGTTCGCCACCAACCAGCCTCGGGCCTGAGCCCGCGGAAGCACGAGCCACTCACATCCAATCCAGCGCTTCAGAAAGGCCAAGAATGAAGAAATTCCCACTCGTTCCGGCAATCGTCGTCACCGTAGCCCTGTTCGCCATCGGCGCCTCGAGCTTCGCACAAGGCTCGGCGGACACCGCGGTTGGGGTCGTCCAATCACCCGTCATCGGCCGTGCTCTGAAGGACTACGTGCCGGTGCTACGGTCGGCGCTCGACCGCGCCTGGGCCGTCGATCCGAAGGAAGGGGTCGAGACACGAAAGGTCGCCGACGGTGTGTTTGTCGTCACCGACGGCGTCTGGCAATCAGCCTTCGTCGTCACGGATGCAGGGGTGATCGTGTTCGACGCGCCCGAGACGTACGCCGCCAAGATCCGGGCTGAGATTGCCGCCGTGACCAGGCAGCCGATCACTACCCTCGTCTACACCCATATTCACAAGGATCACATCGGTGGCTCGGCGGCCTTCAAAGACATCAAGGGACTCGAGATTGTGGCGTTGACGGGCGTCGCCGAGTTTCTGGCTGAGAAGAACGATCCTGCCCGTTTGAAGCCCACCAGGACGTTCGATGATCAGGTGGTGCTCGCGCGAGGGGGAACGCGCATCGAGCTGCGGGCCGCGCACTACCATTCGGACGAGGGCGACCTCATCGTCTACATACCGCGGGCGCGCTTCCTGATGGCGATCGACACGCTAGCGCCGGGGTACGGCCCCTTCCAGGGCTTCGACATCACGTCGAACTTCCACGAGTACGTGCACGTCTTCGACGCGCTCCTCGAGTACGACTTCGATGTCTTCGTCGGCGGTCACCTGACCCATCCCGGAAACAGAGCCGACGTGGAGGTGGCCCGCGAGTTCACACGAGACGTCTACGAGACCGTCAAGCGCGTTCACGGGCAGACCGACCTCATGGGCGTGTTCGGCGAAACGGCCACGCAGATCGGCGGCTTTGACAACAAGTACCTGCTCTTCAAGCGATTCCTCGACGTGGTGACCGAGCGCGCGACGGCGGAAATCGAGCAGCGCTGGATGGGCCGCCTCGCTGGTATCGACGTGTTTGCCGAAGACCACGTTCGAACCGCGCTGCTCTACGTGCGTTGGGATGACTGAATCCAGCGACACGCCAACACTCCGGGTTGGGGCAGGCATGACGTGGCGCTCCGCAAGGAGCCATACGTGATCGAAAGGAAAGGTGTCATGGAGAACAAGACAATCTGGCAACTCGACCCCGCCCACACGACCGTGGAGTTCGCCGTCAAACACATGATGTTCACGACGGTTCGCGGCCGGTTCAGGAGCTTCACCGGGGTGGTCGACATCAACGACCGCCACCCCGAACAGTCTCGGGTGGAGGTCACCATCGATGCGTCAAGCCTCGACACGGGCGTCGCCGCCCGGGATGCGCACCTGCGATCGGCCGACTTCCTGGACGTCGAGCATCACCAGCAGATCACCTTTCGCACCACGCGTGTGGACGGCGCGTACACGGACGAGGGTGACCGCTTCACGATCGTCGGCGAGCTCGAGATTCGCGGGACACGCAGGCCCGTGACATTGAACGCCACCTTTGGAGGGCGTGGGACTGATCCCTGGGGCCAGCGGCGAGTCGGTTTTACCGCATCAACCGACATCGATCGCCGCGACTGGGGGCTGCGCTGGAACCAGGCGCTCGAAACCGGAGGCGTGCTCGTGGCCAACACGGTCACGATCGAGATCGAAGCGCAAGCCGTGGAACTGGAACAGGCTGAACCACAGACGGTGGCGGCTGTCGTGTCATAGTCGTCGGTGCAGAGCGGCGCTGATCGACGCGCGCTGGTCGGCTGAGCGACGTGGCCTCGAGAGGAGGGGCTGAGATGGCGAGGACGATGCGCGCGGTGGTGCTGACCGAACCCGGTCCCGTGGAGAACCTGGTGCTCAGGGAGATCCCAGTACCAGACCCGCCGCCGGGCTGGGTGCGGATTGCGGTCCGCGCGTTCGGCCTGAACCGGTCGGAACTCCATACGCGTCTGGGACTCGCGGAAGGCGTCACGTTTCCGCGCGTCCTCGGCATCGAAGCGGCGGGTGTCGTCGACGTCGCCAACGGCACGGACCTGCAGGCCGGCCAACAGGTGGCGACCTTGATGGGCGGCATGGGACGGACCTTCGACGGCGGCTACGCCGAGTACACCGTCGTGCCGCGTCGCCAGGTCATCCCCTTCCGCTCCACGCTGCCCTGGCACGTCCTCGGCGCGGTGCCCGAGACCCTGCAAACGGCCTACGGCTCGCTGACCATCGGTCTGGACCTGCGGCGCGGACAGTCGTTGCTCATTCGCGGCGGCACCTCGTCGGTCGGCCTCGCCGCAGCCACGATCGCCAAGGACCTCGGGGCGACGGTGCTGTCCACGACGCGCCAGCCTGACCGTGCGGACGCCCTGAAGGCGCATGGCGTCGACCACCCCATTGTCGACACGGGTCAGGTCGCGCCGACGGTGCGCGACCTCGTTCCGGAGGGCGTGGATGCCGCACTGGAACTCGTGGGCACGCCGACGCTGCCGGATACGCTCGCCTCCACGCGCATCCACGGCACCGTCTGCTTTACCGGCATGCTCTCGAATCAGTGGATCGTGCCGAACTTCTATCCGATCGCCTATTTGCCTCGGGGTGTACGGCTGACGGCCTACGGCGGTGGCAGCGGTGACCTCCCCGCAGAGGTGCTGCAGCGCTATCTCGATCGGCTCGCGGTCGGCGACGTCAGCCTGGGTCCTGTCCGATCCTATGCCTTCGACCAGCTCCGCCAGGCACACACGGACATGGAACAGAACCGGACCTTCGGCAAGATGGTCGTCACAATCTCGCCGTAGGAGCAACCGACACGCTGGTGTGAGGCCGTCTCACCGGGCCCCAGCGCGGACAACGTTGCCGGCCTGTCGCGTTTCGCATGTGGGTGCCGGATTGATTTGGCTATACACCCGAGACGTATCGTCTTGAAGGGCTGGCGGTAGCAAGACCGTACGGGTTCGAGTCCCCCCTTCCGCACCGATAACTCACGCCGATTCGTGACTCGTGACCCTGGTCAAGTAGCCGGGTGATTCTCCGTGGACTGCCGGCCGAGACGGATACTGGCCCGCCGCTCGCCCCCTTGAGACCGTGTTATAGTTGACATGAAGAATGTTTGCATGCATATTAAGTAGAAGTGGTGGTTCTTCTCGATGAGCCGCTCCACACCGCGCCGCGCCTTGATTTCGCTCCTGCAAGCGACCGGCAGGATTCGGCGACAGTTCGGGGATGTCTTCGGCTCCGAGGGAATCGGGGAATCGCAGTACAACATTCTGCGGATCCTCCAGGGGGCAGGGGAGCCGGTGGCGATCATGACGATTCGGGATCGCATGCTCAACCCTCAGCCTTCAATTACCAGGCTGATCGATCGACTGGTCAAGCGCGGCCTGGTACGCCGTACGCCGTGCGGCTCGGACCGGCGTCGCGTGGAATGCACCATCACTGCCGCGGGGCTCGGCGTGTTGGACCGACTGGAGGGGCCGATCGATGCGCGGGACCGGGAGGTGATGGCCAGGCTCTCGAGCGACGACCTCGAGCAGCTGGTGGCCCTGCTGGAGCGAGTTGGCGAGCAGGAGTGAACCCCTTTTTTCTGACAATAGTTCGCATGCAAATTATCGACGGGGGGAACCGCGGCACGCCAGGACTAATCGAATCATGGAGGACACAATGAGCTCATTCACAGTCAAGGACACGATGCTCGCGCTCATCGATCACCAGACAGGCACGAATCAATGGGCAGTGACGACACCACTTGAGACTCTTGAGCGCAACGTTCTGGCACTGGCCAAGTTCGCGGCGGGTGTCGGCATCCCTGTCGTGCTGACTTCGAGCCAGGAACAGAAGGCGCAGGGGCCTCTCATGCCGGAACTGCGGACAGTCCTCCCCGAGGCGTTCGAGCGCCGCATTCAGCGCTCCGGCATCGTCAACGCGTGGGACCAGGACGAGTTCGTCCAAGCGTGCAAAGCAACCGGCCGGAAGAACATTGTCATGGCCGGTGTAACCACTGAGGTGTGCGTGGTCGCTCCGGCGCTCAGCGCGGTTGAGGATGGCCACAGTGTCAAGGTCGTGTGCGACGCGTGCGGATCTCCCAACCAGTTGTCAGAAGAAATCGCATGGCGACGAATGGAACACGGGGGCGTCGGACTGACCACGCTCAACGCCATTGTTGCGGAACTCGCCAAGGACTGGTCCACGCACGAGGGCAAGATCGCTCATGCGATTCTCCAACCAGCATGAACGTCAGCCTGGTTTGCGAAGCGGGCGCCGCCGAGGGTGAAGGCCGACCGGCATGACTGACCCGATAGCGATTCTGATCAGCCACCGCGTTGCCGCCGGGCGGAAGGCAGACTACGTCGCGCACCACGACAAGCTCGCGGAGCTGGGCAAGGGCGTTGATGGGTACGGTGGCGTCGCGCTGTTCCCTCCCGAGGATCCCAACTCCCGCGAGTACACCG
>JAOUHG010000083.1 GCA_029865265.1 Candidatus Krumholzibacteriia bacterium
CTCAGGAGTTTACATCATCTCTTCTCATGGATGCCGACGCATCTGGCGCGCCCGTATTCCTTTCACGTGGCTATCTGGCAGGCCGCGCCGTTGCAATTCACCATCGATCTAGTTCTCCGTTCGCGCCTATGTCATGTGTGTGTCGCGTATCGGTAACTCAATCGCACGCGGCACGGTTGAGCGTGCTCTCCACAAACCATTGAATCTTGTCTAAAGGAGGAATGCGATGTTGCACGTGTATTTTATCGCGCCCATTCCCAATCAGGATCTTAGCTACAAGATTCTGAAGGGGTCCCAACGCGAACCACTGCCGGCCGGCATGCTGGACAAAGTAAAGCGAGGCGACGAGGTCACCTGGACCAACGAGTTCGACAAGATGATCGTACTCGAATTTTACGGACAGATCCGTGGAAACTCTCGAAGCCTGAGGCTGTTTGACGACGATGACGAAACCCGCTCAATCATGCTCAAGCCGCACCAAACCGTGAAAAAAACGGTGAGTCAGTCGGCCGACGAGTGGGAAAAGTCTAACGACGGTTGTTTCCCGCATGGTCATAACATCCACTACTACCGGGTAAGGGGACACAATCTCGATCAGCCCGGCCCCGGCATCATCGTCTGTCCGCCGACCGGACCATGCGGTTGAAGATCAGTCCAGCTCCCGTCGGAGCCACGCCAGAGCGACGCGCGTGTCGCCCTTGATGGTCCGGGGCGACACGCCCAGCTCGGCGGCCACTTCCTCAACCGTCAGCCCCGCGATGAAGCGCATCTCGAGAATGTCGGTTTGACGTTCGCTGAGCTTTGAAAGCCTTTCGAGCGCCCGGTCGAGATCGATGAGGTCGAACTCCGGGGACACTGCCAGTGCGTCATCGGTCAGCGTTACTCGCCTCATGGCGCCACCGTGGCGGGTCGCGCCCTTTCGCTTGGCGTGATCGACGAGGACGCGTCGCATCGTCCGCGCCGCGAGCCGGAGAAAGTGAACCCGGTCCTCGATCGCAATCGGATTCGATTGCATCAGGCGGATGAACGCCTCATCAACCAGTTCGGTGGGGCGGAGGGAGTGGTTGGCGCGTTCGCTGCCCATATAGCGGCGCGCCACTGTTCGCAACTCGTCGTAGAGTTGCTCAAACAGCCTGGCCGGTACGAGCGGTCCCTCGGCGCCGGCGGGAGCGGGTACGTCGTCGTCTGTCATATGTGATTCAGATGCTAGCACGCGCCGCCACGCGAAGAGAAGCGTGACGAGAGCCAGGGTATCCCAGGTCAGTCAGACAGGCCCTTGAGAAGCAGCACCGCCACAACAGCAGCCGCTGCGACCGCCAGAATCAAGAGGTACGCCATGCGGCGTTTGTGCGTGAGCCGCCGATTCGGGCGGGTCCATCGCGGTGGCCGCGAAACGTGTCCCGGCTCTTGCGACAGCTCCCCCGTCTCGAGCAACGCTTCAAGATCGTCGGCCAGTTGCGCCGCGCTTGCATAGCGCGCCCTGGCGTCACGGGCCAGCGCCTTGCCCACAATGTGGTCCAGCTCCCGGGGAATGTGGTCCACAAAGTGACTCAACGTCTCAGCCTCGCAATCCAACGTCGCCTGCAGCACGTTGAGAGGCTTGGGATCCTCGAAGGGCAGGTGCCCGCAGAGCATCTCATAGAGCACGCCCCCCAGGCTGAACACGTCGCTGCCCGGTGTTGCGTCGTCCCCCTGGATCACCTCCGGGGCGATATATCCCACGGTTCCCACCAGCTGCCCCGTTCGGGACAGCCGTGTTGAATCAATAGATCGACGGGCAAGGCCAAAGTCCACGACGATGATGTCGCCGTTGTCACGGATCATGATGTTGCTCGACGTGACGTCTCGGTGAACCAGCCCCATGGCATGCGCGTGAGCGAGGGCCCGCGCGGCATGGAGGCAGGTGCTTACCGCGTCCCGCGGGGCAAGGGGCCCGTTGCGAACGCGCTCCCGGACGGTCTGACCGTCAACGAACTGCATCGCGATGTAGAGTTCCCCGTCGGCCTCGCCGGCGTCGAACACGGCGGCGATCCCGGGGTGGGATACGTCCGCCATTGCGCGTGCTTCGCGGAGGAAGCGAGCCCTGGCAACTTCGGACCGGCGCTGGGGCTCCGGCAGAAACTTGATGGCGACGACACGGCGAAGAAGGGGGTCTTCGGCCTTCCACACCCGTCCCATACCCCCCTGCCCGACGGCGGAGACGATCCGAAACCGGCCGACGGTCCGCCCCGCCATGTCCTCCGGGGGGGCGGCTGCCAGCACGGGCACCTCGGCAGGGTCCTGGGGTTCGGGGAGGTCGTATCGAAAGAGAGAGAGTACCTCGGCCTCCAGAGCCGGGTCCCCCGCGCAGGCCTCTTTGATATGGGCGTCCCGCTGGGCATCCGGGAAGTCCACGGCCTCCACGAAGATCTCGGTGGCTCGCTGGTGGCGTTCGCGGTCGTTCATGGCTAGATAGGGTAGCAACCAAGTGACGGGTATATCAAACCCAGTAACATAGCCCAAGAATGTACTGGGGTTCCACCTTGGTAGAGCGAGAAAACAGCCCTGGCCGTGCAATCTGACCTTGCCCGATGCTCGTCGATATGGCGCTTATTCAGGAAGGACCCCCATAAACAGAACGGAGGGAGAACCATGTCCCGACCAGATCCATATTCTGTCCCCATCGTCCTCTGCGCAGTTCTTTCCATGATCGCCTTGTCAACAGCCAGCTTCGCGGGAACGAAGACCGCAGAGTTCAACCACGGCGACTGCATAGCCGGGAAAACATGCACGCGGTTTGCGGAGCTCACGTTGAAACCCGGCGAATTGTTCACAATAGTCATCGAGAATACCTTTCCCGATCAATTCTACTATCAGATTACGGGCATCATGGCAGTGAAGGAGGAAGTGAGTCCGTCGACAGACGTCTCCTTCACTTTAAATGGTTCGGAGAAAAAAACACTGTCGTACGCACACGATCCCAAATACGGTGGGTACATCGTTCGCGTCACGCCAAAACAAGGCGCCCAACTCGGGACAATGGAAATCACGATTGCTGTGCAGACCTCGGAATGGAAGATCGGCTTCGCCGGCGGCTTTGTGGGATCGGGTCTGACGGACGGCAAATACTACGTTCAGAGTGAAGGGGACACGCTCGTTCTCAGACAGGATAGTGCGGGAGAAGATGCGGTTCGCCTGGGTATCGCGAGCTTCGTCCACGTCTGGCACAGTAAAGTTGATTGGATTGGCCTGTCGCTCGGCCTAGGGCTGGAAGCCGGCAGCAACATCACCTACTACGTCGGGCCGTGTCTTCGCGCGGGCGACAAGGCCGCTCTTGACCTCGGCCTGGCCGTTGGTAGCGTTACAACCCACCCGACTGGCACTCAGGTAGACAAGCCTGTTTCTGATCCGAGTGTCGTAAGCAACCTTGGTAGGCGGAACACCATGGCCTTCTTCGTGAGCCTCTCCTACAGTTTCATCGGTGGGGCAAAGGACAACCTGACGAAACCGTTCGCGGGCAAGTAGCCGCATCCGAGAGTGTCCGACGGAAGAACGCTCCACGTTTGAGCTATCCACCCAGGGGGGCTCACCACAGGCCCTGTTTGACCACCGTCTTGCGGGTCTATGAGGCGATCGCCGTGGGAGTTCTGCTGTCACCATTCACCCCGCCACCCAACGCCGAAGCCATAGTAACTACCCTCGAAGTCGAATTCCGACCCTTCGGGAAAGAAGATCGCGCCGTCGTTTGAAGGGCTCCCTGAGATAGGAGGACCGAAACGGTACTGATAATCAAGATAGCCAAATACTCCCCTCTTCCCGATCTTGATCTCCAGGCCAATGCCCGCGGCATATTGCACCCCAGAACCCTGCAGCACCGTCGTACTCTGACCGAGTTCTTCTTTGTGCTTCGCTGCTGCTGGCCCAGGCTTGCTCACCTTGACCCGCGGCCAGTTGTAGCCAACACCCATTCCTGGCATGAGACGCATGCCCCACATGACCGGAATCATCCGACGATACCACACTGTCAGATATAGCTCGCGCACTTCCAGTTCATGGTCTTCGTCCAAGAATGTAATATCACTCTGAGCCAGATAGCCACACTCGATCCCCACTATGTTCAAACCACTTACGTGGTATCCGACATCCGCCACAAGGTACATTTGATACGGTAGATCGGATGTCGATTGGAAATCCGCAACGCGCGCCTCTATGGCGGTATGAGTAACATCGCTAAACACCAACGTTCCCCTGGCTCCAATGGTATGCGAGTCTTCGCTCGCTGTCGCCGGAACAGCAGCCATTGATATCCAGCACACGCAGGAGATCGTGATGCGCACGAGCTTGCGTCCTACTGACATGGGGGTCCCCCCCGGCTCGGGCGTAACGGCAGAAGGTATTCTGACGGGCCATCCGGAATCGTCGTCTCGTTCACGACTGTCGTCGGCGTTCCGGCAAGATCGATCTCCAGAACCCATCCCTGATACCAGTAGTCTTTCAGAAACCGTCTCGTGAAACCTCCGCAGAATGCTCGGGTGTCTTTAACATCGATCGCCCACAACCGCGACTCGTATCCTGCCGATCCGAAGCTGCGATGAAAGACGATGTCACCATCAGGAAGATTGACCTTCGTCAGTGAGCTT
>JAOUHG010000084.1 GCA_029865265.1 Candidatus Krumholzibacteriia bacterium
CTCGCACACCGGAGCCAGCCGGGAGAGCGCGACGACCTCGTGGCGGCGCGGCAGCAACGTCTGGTCGATGATGCGCATGGCGCCGGCGGCAAAGCGAACGGTGGGCAGTGCGTCGAAGGTGCTCACGTTACACCTGCTTCATCATGTCCAGCAGTCGCGCCACCGGCAGCCCGACCACGTTGAAGAAACATCCCTCGACGGAACGAATCAGCCCAGCGCCGATTCCCTGCGCGGCGTACGACCCGGCCTTGTCGCGCCCCTCACCGGTGGCGACGTAGCGCTCGATCTCGGCGTCGTCGAGGTCGCGAAAGGTCACGCGGGTGCGCTCGCTCCCGGACATCGCCAGCCCGCGCGCATCGCGGCGCAGGGCGACACCGGTGACGACGTGGTGGCTGCGTCCGGCGAGTGCGCGCAGAAACCGGGCCGCCTCGGCGTCGTCGGCGGGCTTGTTGAGGATGACGCCGTCCACGATGACCACGGTGTCGGCCGCGACCACCAGCGCCTGCGGACGGCGCGCGGCCACGTGCGCGCACTTGCGCTCCGCGAGCAGCGCGGGTACCGCGAACACGTCGTCGTGGGCGATGTCTTCCTCGAGGTGCTCCGGCGCGGGCTCCACCTCGAAGTCGAAGCCGAGGCCGCGCAGAATTTCGATGCGGCGCGGCGAGCGCGACGCCAGCACGAGGCCGCGCTGATGTTCGGGAGCGAGGAAGGGGTTCACGTCAGTCCCTGTCGATCACGATGGTTACCGGCCCGTCGTTCACCAGCGACACCTGCATCGACGCCTGGAACTCGCCCGTCTCCACCCGGCCGGGCAGTTCTTCGCGCATGGCCGCGACGAAGCGGTCGTACAGCGCGCGCGCATCGCCCGGGGCCGCACTCGCATCGAAGCTGGGGCGCGCACCCTTGCGCACATCGCCGTAGAGGGTGAACTGCGACACCACCAGAACACTCCCCTGCACCGCATCCAGCGCCAGCGACATGCGTTCCGCTTCGTCCTCGAACACGCGCAGCGACGCCACCTTGCGCGCCATCCAGCGCACCGCTTCCTCGTTGTCGCCCTTGCGGAATCCCGCCAGCACCACGAAGCCCGGCCCGATGCGCCCGGTCTCGCGGCCCGCCACCGTCACGCTGGCCTCGGCCACGCGCTGCACCACCACGCGCATCAGCTGCCGCTCTCGCGCATGTCCACCAGGCGCAGGTCCGGGTAGACGGTCCCGAGGTAGGCGCTCTTGCGGATGGTCACCGCCAGGTCGAGCGCGCGCCCGTGCAGGTCCTCAGGGGTCTGCGGGCGCTCCCAGCCAAAGGCGATGGCGGAACCGCGCGCGCCCTCGCCGTCCATGAAGAAGAGTTTCATGTGCCCGTCGCCCACGATGGTGGTGTCGCGCAGCACCTGCACGTCGCGCAGCAGCCACACCGGTTCCGGATTGCCGTTGCCGAACGGCTCGCAGCGCGCGAGAAAATCGAGAAGTTCGACGGTGCACTCGGTGACGGTCAGCTCCGCGTCGATACGCAGCGCCACGCCACGCTCGTCACCGATGGCGTCGCGCAGCCGCTCGGAGAAGGCACTGGCGAAACCGTCCAGTTTCGCGGGGTCCAGGGTGAGTCCCACTGCACCGGCGTGGCCGCCGTAGCGCACCAGGTCGTCGTGGAAGTGGTCGAGCTGCTCCTTGAGATTCACACCCGGGATACTGCGGCCGGAACCCTTGAGCATGCCGCTGCTGGGGCTCATGAGGATGGCGGGGCGCCCGAACTCCTCCACCACGCGCGCCGCGGCAATGCCCAGCACGCCCTCGTCCCAGTTCTCGCCCGCCAGCACGAAACCGCCGCGCGCATCGCGGTCGGCCATGCCGTTGATCACCGCGACCGCCTCCTCCTGCACCTGGCGGGTGAGTTCGCGGCGGCGTTCGTTGTCGCTCTCCAGGGTTGCGGCCAGTTCGAAGGCACGGTCGCGCGCGCTCGCGCACAGGATCTCGAGCGACGGCTTGGCGCGCGACACGCGGCCGGGCGCGTTCAAGCGGGGTGCAAATGCAAACGAGAGGTGGCGCGCGGTAATCTCGCTGCCGTTGAGGCGCGCGAGTCCGCGGATGGCCTCGAGGCCCACGCGCATGCGCGTGTTGATGCGCGCGAGTCCCGCCCTCACCAAAAAGCGATTCTCGGCCACCAGCGGCGCCATGTCCGCCACCGTGGCCAGCGCCACCAGGTCGAGCAGTTCTTCGGGATCGACGCCACCCTTGAACCCGGAAGCGGCGAGCGCCTGCACCAGCTTCCACGCCACACCCGCACCGCACAGACCCGCGAACGGGTAGGTCTCGCCGGGTTCCACCGGATTGAGCAGGATGCCGCCGTCGAATCCTTCCACCGGCATCTGGTGGTGGTCGCACACGATCACGGGGATGCCCGCGGCTGCGACACGCCGCAACCGCTCCGCATCCGAGGTGCCGCAGTCCACCGCCACGAACACGCCCACCTTCTGTTCGATGGCCCACTCCACCGCGCGCTCGGCGATACCGTAGCCATCCTTGCGCCGGTCGGGCACGAACCGGAACACCGTGGAAAAGGGTCCGTTGAAATAGTGGAAGAGGATCGCAGTACCGGAAATACCGTCGGCGTCATAGTCGCCATGAATCAGTATCGACTTGCCGTCGCGCGCCGCAGCCGCAATGAGATCAACCGCGTCGCGCATGCGCGAGAACAGAAAGGGATCGTGCACGCTGGAAAGGGGCGGCTCCAGAAATTCGCGCGCGGCGGAAACGTCAGCCAGGCCCCGCGCGGTCAACAGGCGCGCACCCGCCGCGGGAATGCGCAGCGTGGTGGCGAAGTCGGTGGTTGCGGCACGGCCGCTCTCATTTATGACCCAGCGGTGCTTGTTCATTTGGATTATCCGGGAAGAAACGGGCCCGAGCGGGACGTAAGCCGAGTTCTGTTCTCCCGAAGGAGGACGATCATTTGTCTGGGATGCCCGTTACCGGACACCTCAAGCGACCAACCCGAGAGTCATGACGAGGCGGAGCACCTCTGCCCTCCTATTTGGTCTTGCACCGGGTGGGGTTTACCATGACGGCCGCCGTTACCGGAAGCCCGGTGAGCTCTTACCTCACCTTTTCACCCTTGCCGTCCCGGCCGAAGCCGGTCTTGGGCGGTGTGTTTTCTGTGGCACTTTCCCTGGAATCGCTTCCGCCGGGCGTTACCCGGCACCCTGCTCCGCGGTGCTCGGACTTTCCTCGAACGGCCAAAGCCGCCCGCGATCATCTCGCCCGCTCGAACCGCTGGCATTATAGGGAAGGATCGCGGGATGGCGCAACCGCGGTTTGCGGGCGGGGCAGTTAGCCGCCTAACGCTCCGGTTCAGCGGCGGCGCCTTGCGCCGTCTGCTGCAACCGGTTGTTAGGCGGACATCCTTCGCTCACTCCCGCAGGTCTCCCGACGCGCTGGGCCAAAACGCAGCCGCAAGTAACGTGACACTCCCGACGCAGACGATGGCCGTGGCCAGTTGAAAAGGCAAGGCTCCAAAGTAGTGCGTGCCCATCACCCACACCAGTGTGGGTGGCAGCGTCGCGATTGCTGACGCCACAACCCGCGTGGTGACTCTTGCCCATGAAGTGCTATGCGGGGCCGCATACGTAATCAACACACCCAGGGGTAGCAGCAGTACACCCACCACAATGTGATTGAGCAGCATCGGCGGCCTGAGCCAGTCCAGAGCTGCAGGTCTTGCGGCGTCCGTCAACATCTGGGCAATGAAGGGAGTCACGGCGAGATGCAACACACCCAGGGCGCACAGCAGGATTCCGCTCGTGCGCAAGAGCAGTACCCGGACACGCACTGTCATCGACCGTTCTCCATCCCTCGGCCGCCTAACGGCTGGAATTCAGCGGCCCGGGCGCTCGCGAAGCGAGCGGTCGGGTCCGCTGCAATGATTTGTTAGGCGGCCACTGGTTCAAGCGTTTCGGTCTTCACCTACTGAGACAGCAAGGCCGTCTGGATCAAGGTAGATGGCGACCTTGGACCCAAATACGTCCTTGGGTTCCTGGATACACATAACTCCTAGCGACACCACTCGACTGTGGAAGCTCTGCAGGTCTGGCACGCCGAAACCAGGCCGACAACCTCCAGGCGACTCAGGGATGCTAGCCTGACCGGCGCGGCCCGGGCCCTCGCCAAGGTGCAAGGCGAGAGTAGCGCCCGGCGTGTCGAACTCGGTCCAGTGGGAAGACTCAAACTTGACGGGCAGGCCCAGCGCGCCGCGATAGAACTGGACCGACCTCTTCATGTCGCTCACGAACACGATGGCATAGGTAACTCTCATTCGAATCGGCCTTTCTGTTGCCTAGAAGATTGTGGTGGCCGCCTAACGCTCCGGTTCAGCGGCGGTGCGAAGCGCCGTCCGCTGGAACCGGTTGTTGGGCGCGCACTGGATAGCCGGGGATGTTCTTGCCTAGGTGGATGTCTCGCCGCACGACCCAGGCACCGGCGCT
>JAOUHG010000085.1 GCA_029865265.1 Candidatus Krumholzibacteriia bacterium
TCCCCGCGCCTTCGCAGGGCGCCCGGGCCAGTACCTGAGTGCCCTTGTCCGTGGGACACCGGCGGGCGGGATGCGTCACACGGGGGCGGCATTTTCCCGGAGTTACCGCGGCGGCAGCCCGGCGGAACGCGTGTAGAGGATCTTGCTCTCAGTGCCCACGACCACGCCGTCGGTGGCCGACGTCATCCAGATGGCGCGCAGGTGCGACCAGGTGGTGAGGCCGCCACGCAGCACGGTCCAGCTGGCGCCACCGTCGCCGGAGCGGAACATGCCCCCGGTGGGACCCACCGCGATGCCCACGTTCTCGTCCACGAAGTGAACCTGCGACACCTGGCCCGGTAGCGTGCCGGGGCCGATGCGCGTCCAGGTGAGCCCGCCGTCCTGGGTGAACACCATGTCGTGCTGCGTGGTGGCGCCCCATCCGTGCGTGTCGTTGACGAACTGAATTTGGTGAATGGCGTTGTTGGTTCCGCTATCGAACTCCTGCCAGGTCTGTCCGCGATCCGGTGTCCGCAGCACGGCGCCCTGGCCCTGCCCCACGTACGCGAGCTGGGTGCCAAGCGCCCACGCGCTCACCGAAACACGAATCGGCGCGGTGTCCGGACCCCGGTTGACCCAGGTGTCGCCGCCGTCGGCCGTGATCAGGATGGTCTCCTGCGTGCTGGTGCCGTCGCCGACGAGGATTGCGTTCATCTCGTCCCACATGCTCACGTCGCGAAACCTCGCAACGGTGACCGGCATCGTCATGGGCGACCAGGTCGCGCCGCCGTCGGTGGTGCGAAGCGCGGTGCCGCCCTCGCCCACCGCATATCCACGTCCCGAGCTGTGCAGCCAGACGCCGAGCAGTTCCTCGCCGGTACCGCTGTTCCCCGTGTTCCACGTGAGCCCACCGTCGCGGCTGTAGAGGACCGCGCCCCCGCTGCCCACGGTCACGCCGTTGCCGGCATCACCAAAGCAGACGTCGAAGAACTGCGTGGTGTACGGGTTGGCGTCGCCGGTGATGTCATACCCGGACTGCCAGGTAACGCCGCCGTCGCCGGAATACGCCATGTAGCCGTTCCATCCGGCCACCACCGAGCGGCCGCCGTTTGTGGCGAGCGTGTAGATGAGCTGCGGCAGCCCCAGCGCGTGCTCCTCCCATATGCCGGCCGTGCGCGTGGCCAGGTAGGACGCGTTGTTCTCGATATACAGCACCTGCCCGTTGTTCTCGTCCTCGAACTGAACATCCATAACGGTGTCGCCACCGTGCAGGAAGCGCCAGGCGGTGGTCGAGATCATCGCAACCGTGGCGCCTTCTTTCGTTCCAAAGACGGCCAGACCACCGGACATGGCGTCGGCGACCACGATGTCCTGGCTCCAGTTGACGGTGACCTTCGTCCAGGTGGCCCCGTTGTCATCGGAGCGCAGGATGGTGCCGTCCTCGCCGCCGACCCACCCGGTGGTTCCCGAAAACACGATCGCGGTCAGGTCGAGCGACCCGGCCGTGTGCGCGACCGGCGTCCACGACACGCCGCCGTTGTCGGTGCGATGAAACTCCCCCGCATCACCCACCACGAAGCCGCGATCGTCGTCGATGAACCACACGTCGCGCATCTCCCGGATGCTGGCAATGGAATGATCGCTCCAGGTGTGTCCGCCGTCACGCGTGCGCGTGATCTGCCCGGTGGTTCCGACCACCCAGACCCGCTTCTCGTCCAGACAGTGCAGGCCGCCAAGGCCGCCGTAGGGCGCCACCTGCAGGGCGATCGCCTCGTACGCCACCTCCCATGACCGGCCGGCGTCGATGCTCTTGAGCACCGCACCGCCGCCGGTGACGGCATAGACGGTGGTAGCGGAGGCAAAGCGCATGCGCACCACGGGATCGCCCTGCGGCGTGGGGTTGGCCCACATCCAGGGACCGGACTGGTTCAGGTCTCCCCCGTTTTTTCCGCCTCCGTCGCCGCCGTCATCCGTAACGCCGGCGGGATCGCCGCCGCAACCAAGGGACAGCAGTAGCAGAAGCAACGCGGCGACAGGCAACATGCGTACAGGGCATATCATCGTGATCTCCTTGACGAGTCGACGGGGTCCGGGCGTATTCCAGGTTCGGGCTTCTTCTGTCCCTGTTTGCGCGTTCTGCAGGCGGAGGCGGCCACCCCGGGCCCGAAAAAGTGTTAGAATTTTGATCGGCCCTCAATGCGTCACCTGGACCATTCCGAACCGGGAGCGTCATGACCGACAACCGTTTTGACCGCGCGCGCAGCCTGTTCGACCGGGCCGCCGAACTTCCGGAACAGGAGCGCGAGGCATTCCTCGATCGCGAGTGCGGAGACGACGCTTCGCTGCGCGAGGAGATGCACCGCCTGTTCGCCGCCCGCGAGCGCGCGGGCGACTTCCTGGAGGCACCCATCATGTCGTGGTCGGGCAGGCGCATCGGCCGCTACACAATCAAGGAGGTCATCGCCGAAGGCGGCATGGGCGTGGTGCTGCGCGCCGTTCAGGACAGCCCGCGGCGCGATGTCGCGCTCAAGCTCATCCGCGGCGGCATCGCCTCGGAGAACGCGCTGCGCCGCTTCCGGCTGGAGGCGGAGGTGCTGGGACGCCTCGACCACCCCGGCATCGCGCACATCTTCGAAGCGGCGGTCACCGACACCGGCGTCGGCGAGCAGCCGTATTTCGCTATGGAGCTGGTGGAGGGCGAAACGCTCGGCGAGTACGCCGCGCGCAGGAAGCTGGGCACCCGCGCGCGCATCGACCTGCTCGCGCGCGTGTGCGACGCAGTACACCATGCGCACCAGAAAGGCGTCGTTCATCGCGACCTGAAACCCGCCAACATCGTGGTGCGCAGCGACGGCCAGCCCAAGGTGCTGGACTTCGGCGTGGCACGCGTGACCGACTCCGACCTCCAGGCCACCACCATGCACACCAGCATCGGCCAGGTGATCGGGACGCTCGCCTACATGAGCCCGGAGCAGGTGCGGGGCCGCCACGAGGACGTGGACGCGCGCGCCGACATCTACGGCCTGGGCGTGGTGTGCTACGAAGTGCTCACCGGACGGCTGCCGCAGGACATCGAGGGCAAGGTCATCGCCGAGGCGGCTCGCATGATCACCGAGGAAGACCCGAAGACGCTGCGCTCCACCGGGCAGGGCTTCCCCGCCGACCTCGAGACCATCGTGGGCAAGTGCCTGGCCAAGGAGCGGGAGCGCCGCTACGCGAGCGCCAGCGAGCTGGCCGCCGACCTGCGCCGCTTCCTCAACAATGAACCGCTGGCCGCGCGCCCGCCCAGCGCCGTGTACCAGTTCCGCAAGTTCGCGCGGCGCAACCGCACACCCCTCGCGATCGTCTCGATCATCGTGCTGTCGATTGTCGCATTCGCGGTCAACGCCACCATCCAGGCGCGCCGCCTCGCCACCGAAGCCGAGAGCGCCAGGCAGGTGTCGGACCTGCTGGTGGGATTGTTCGAGTCGATCGACCCGGGCAAGGCGAAGGGTGACACGGTGACCGTGCGCGAAGTACTCGACCGCGGCGTCGACGGCATTCTCTCCAACGACGAGCTGCAACCGCTGGTGCGCGCGCGCGCGCTGAAGGTTCTGGGCGAGGTGTACCAGCACCTCGGGAACTACCAGCAGGCGGAGCCGTTGCTGCGGCGCGCCGTCGATGACATGCTGGCGGGTGGAGCCGACCCGGACGACCTGGTGAGCGCGTACCACGTGCTCGGATACAACCAGGAGGCACGCGACGACTACGACGCCGCCCTGGAGTGCTACAACGCCGGACTGGCCATTGCCGACCAGGAGCGGCCACGCGCGTCGAAAGCCCGCTTTGCCACCCTGACCCGCATCGGCATGGCGACGATGCGCAGGGACGGCTACGAGGCGGGCGCCAGGATCATGCAGGAGACGCTCACCGAGTACGACGCCACCAACCTGCCCCGCGACGAGAGCTACGCGGCGTTGCTGAACGACCTGGCGATCGCGTATCAGCGGCTGGGACGCCTTCAGGAAGCGGCCGACCTCTACCAGCGATCGCTCGCCATCTACGAGGAGCGCCTGGGCAGCGACAACCCCTACGTGTCGCGCGGACTGAGCAATCTGGCCTACGTCTACCTCGACATGGGCGAGCTGGAGAAGGCGCTCGCCTATCAGGAACGCAGCACAGAGATGAGCATCCGCCTGCTCGGGGAGAACCACCGCGACACCGGCACCGCGCTCAACATGCAGGGATCGATTCTCAAGGATATGGGTCGATACGACGAAGCCGTTCCCTACTTCGAGCGCGCAATCAAGGCGTACGAGAACAGCGTTGGGCCCGGGCACTCGCACGTCTCGTACCCCTATCAGAACCTGGGACACCTCTACAAATCGCTCGATCAGTATGACAGGGCGCTGGCGCACTATACGCGTGCCCTGGAGATCCGGATCGCCGCC
>JAOUHG010000086.1 GCA_029865265.1 Candidatus Krumholzibacteriia bacterium
CGGCGCGTGGCGGTGGAGAGAATGAAGATGCTGGTCGACGACCTGCGCGAGCAGGCGGAAGGAGCCCGGTCATGACGTGGTTGTTCGCAGCCTTCGCGGTGGTATGGATTGCCGTTTTCGCCTACCTGGTCCGCATCGGCAACATGCAAAAGAAACTCGAAGACGAACTCGCGGCGCTCAAGGGCAAGAAGTAGGCTTCCTTGCGAAGGCGCTACACCCGCTTCGGAATACGCTGACGCCGGAAGTCCCCTCCGTCTGCCTTACGGAGCTATGATGCCCAGTCGAAGGAAGGGCGCCGTCCGGATACGACGCAATCACGCAAGTACAGATTGATCAAGTTCTGGTAGGGGATGCCGGTCTCCTCCGCGAGCTGTTTGAAGTAATCGAGCACGTCCATCCCGACTCGGATTGTGATCTGCTTCTTGAGCTGCTTCGTATAGGGGTTCTTGCGGCCCTTCATCTTGTCAAAATCATATTCTTTTCTCATGCTTTTCTTCTCCGAGCATAGCTCTTGCGTTCCCTCTGTCCGCTGCGCTCCGACGCGCTGTCCAGCTGTAATCCGCAGCAGAGACCAGCACGCTAGCGATAGAGAGCCTTCACGTGACCCCATGTGGAGGTTTGGACCGGCACCGGCTCCGGGCATGGGCAGGTTTCGTTTGGGTTTACGACGAGCGCACCCCCCGCGACCTCATACATCTCGAACGAGCAACCGCTCGCTTCAATGAAGCCGAAGCCTGGGTATGCGCTCGCCCGCACGAAACTGCACTGCGACGAGGTTCCAAACAGCTGATACGTCGCGCGCAGAATTGAGACGTCACCTGTTCGGCAGGCCTGGTAATGGATTGCAATTCCGTTCGGGGACGTGCCAACAGCGGACATCCCCGCGGGCACGACGTCTTGTACCCAGGATCCGGCAAATCCCGGTGACGCAGTTAGCTGGAAGCTTATCAAATAGGCATCATAAGGATTGGTGTTGTGCACGATGAACACCTCCCCAAGGCGTGGCTCATTGTCGGCGAGCGTACACTGTGTCGAAGCAGCGTCGCTGTAGAGAGAAATCCGACCAACCAAAGCCGGGTTAGCCGAGCCAGCAGTCGGCAGGCAGGCGAGGAATACGGTGCAGAGTACTCGTTTCATAGCTATCCCTCCGAACTGAACGCGGCTCACGGGAGCGCTGTCTCAACCACTATAGCAACTCGGCATATGGCGTGAACGCTAACAACTATGACCGTAGTGCGCGCCGAACCTGGCAAAGTCCGCCAGGGTAATTGTTCCGTATGGGATCGCAAAGTCGTGGCACGCGAAGTATGGCTTGGGCGGCGACTCGTAGCTGGTCCCGAAGAACGCAAAGTCCGCACTCGAAACCAGCAGATCCGGCGGCCCGCCCGCGGGGTTCTTCTGGTCGGGTGAACGCGTGGCGATGGGGAGGCAAATCGGCGCACAGGCGCCATTGCCAAGAACGATACCCTGGACGACCACGCGCACGCCAGCATCGCACCCACTGCCGGCAAGCGTCCCCGTGATCGTGGTCATGCCATTTTCATCCGTCGGCGCGGTTGCGTTTATGGAATTGGCACCGCCGCAGAGCGAAATCAGGTCGTTGCAGCCGATCAGCCAGAAGTCCTCCGGCGGGATGTTCGGAACCGGGGTTTGATCGACCACAACCGTGACGGTAATGGTGAGCCCGGCGTCGCCCAATACGTCGCCATCACCCGCCGGGCAGATGAAGTGCATACCTGCGGCCGATGTCGCGGTGGACTGACACGGATCGGGAATACTGAAGCGGGCCGGTGCGGAGGGCACATCGGCCAGCGATGCGGCAAACACAACGGCCACGAACACGAAGACGAGCGAGCGTTTCATGGCAGCCTCCTTTGACACAGGTCAGAAGGGGTTCGGGTTGGCGGCCATTTGCCCGGGAGTATACACCCGCCGGCTCGCCGCCGTGAACCGGCCGGCCCAATCCCGCCTTGCCCCGGCCATCCAGGAGACCTACAATACCCGTGTACACATTCCGCTGGCACCCCATCTGATCCAGCGGGGGAATGGTCATTCCACATTGAGACCGGGTAAGCCCAACCCCAGGAAATCCCCCGCGACCGCGGCTGAACGCGAGTCACGCCTGCAGGAGGATCTCGCCCTCATCGAGATGATCCTCGGCGGCTCGACGGCACACTGGCACGCCTTCGTCGACCGCTACGCGGGGCTCATCTACAGCGTGGTGCGCCGCCAGCTCTTCGTCGAGGACGAGGACGAGGTCCGCACGGTCTTTGCGGACATCCTCGAGGCGCTCTACCACGGCAAGCTGGCCGAATTCCGCGGCAGTTCCGAACTCTCTACCTGGCTCATCGTGGTATCGCGCGGCAAGGCGCTCGACCACCTGCGCCACCTGCAGGGCCGGCGCAAGATGCCGCAGGGCTACGAAACGCTCTCTACTTTCGAGCAGCAGGTATTCCGCCTCCACCACGTGGAGGGGCTGGGCTTCGACGCCGTCATTCACTCGCTGCATTCCGCGGGGCTCCCGGCCAACGCCGAGATGGTGGCCCACGCGGTGCTCAAGATTGGCGGCGCGCTGGACAAGCACTACCTGCGCCGCCTCGAGTCCGAAGCCAAGGCGCCCGCTCTGGGTGTGGTGTCGGGGCGGCTTCTGGACTACATGACCCACGCCAGCATCGAGCGCGACCGGGCCGACGAGCGGCCGGACGCCGGGCTGGAGCGGGAGGAAATCGAGAAGCTGGCCGAGCGCGTGCGCGAGCTGCTGGGCGAGCTGTCCCAGGAGGAGCGCGAGGTGGTGCGGCTGCGCTTCGAGGAGGGCCTGACGGCCCAGCAGATCGCCGACCAGCGCGGCCTCAAGGGTCAGCGGCGGGTCTACACCATTCTGGACGGTGCGCTGCGCAAGCTGCGCCGCCTGCTGGAGCGGGAGTGAGACCCGGTAATCCAGAGGCGGAATCCGTCTCTTGAAGGCGTAACCAGCCTGCCCGGAGCGGGCTTGAAGGAACTATGACCGAACTCCACCTCACCGACGAGCAGCTCGCCTCCCTGGCGGACGATTCCCTGGCCGGCGCCGATCGGGGTCTCCTGCTGGAGCACCTGCGGTCGTGCCCGGCATGCCACGAGGCGTTCCGGGACACCGTTCGGTATCGTGCGATGCTGCTTTCGGATGCGTCGGTCTTCCGCGCGCCGGACGATGCCGTCCGCGCCGCCCGCCGCATTGGCGAATCCCGCCGCCGCACCGAGTCCCGGGCTCTCCCGGGGGTACGCTGGCTGCTGACCCCGGGCAGGCTCGCCGGGCTCGCCGCGGCGGCCCTGGTTGTCACCGCCGTGGGGCTGTGGCAGGCCGGCTACGGACCGATGAGGAACGACTACCGCGACGTGTTCCAGCCGCTGCGCCAGGCGGCCGTGAACGCCTCCTCGGAGGGCTCCATCGTGCTGCCCGGCACCGAGGACGTCGCCGCCACGTCGGCGCCGCTGTACCGCACCGGCCGGGTGGAGCCCAACGCGGCCATCCAGGCCGCGCTCAGCGAGCTGATGGGGGCCTACCAGGACCGCCCCAGCCCGGACATCGCCCACTGGCTCATCTCCGGCTGCCTGGCCACCGGGGATGTCGAGCGGGCCTCTATCTACGCCCGCGACGCGCGCCTGCGCTTCCCGGCCGACACCCGCTTCACCGTGCTGGATGCCATCGTGGCCTACCGCTCCGACGATATGGAGCGTGCCGAGCGCCTGCTCCAGTCGGCCCTCGAGAGCGACCCCGAAAACGGCGCCGCCATGCTCAACCTGGCGCTGGTCCAGTACGAGACCGGGCAGCTGGCCTCGGCCCGCCGCACCCTGGAACTTGTGCGCACGCACTTCCCCTGTTCG
>JAOUHG010000087.1 GCA_029865265.1 Candidatus Krumholzibacteriia bacterium
GGCGATGAGTGCGCCCATGTCGAGCGAGAGCAGCCGCTTGCCGGCCAGCCCCTCCGGCACCTCGTTGTTGACGATGCGCTGTGCGAGCCCTTCCACGATGGCGGTCTTGCCCACGCCGGGCTCGCCGATCAGGACGGGGTTGTTCTTGGTGCGGCGCTGCAGCACCTGGATGGCCCGGCGGATTTCGTTGTCGCGGCCGATCACGGGATCGAGCTTGCCCTGCTCGGCGCGTTCGGTGAGATCGAGGGTGAAGCGCTGCAACGCCTGGCGCTGGTCCTCGGCGTCGGCGGACTCCACTTTGTGCCCGCCGCGCACCTGCTCCACCGCCGCCTCCACGGCGGCGCGGGTGGCGCCGGCGCCGCGCAGGATGTCACCCGCGGGGCTCTTGTCGTCTACCGCGGCCAGCAGGAACAGCTCGGAGGGAATGAACTCGTCGTTACGGTCCTGCGCGAGCTTGTCGGTGACGTTGAGCAGGCGATTGAGGTCGCGTGAGACGAGCACCTCGCCGGGGGTTCCCTCCACGCGCGGCATGCGGTCGATGGCCTCCATGAGGCCCAGGCGCAACTTGTCCACGCTCACCCCGGCCTGCACCAGGATGGGCCGCGCGCTGCCGCCCTGCTGGTCGAGCAGGGCCATCAGCACGTGAACGGGTTCCATGAACTGATGGTCGCGGCCGACAGCCAGGCTCTGCGCGTCGGCGAGCGCGAGCTGGAACTTGGTGGTCAACTTGTCCATCCGCACGGCGGATACCTCCTCGGATCAACGCGGTCTGAAAGCGGGGCCGCGCTTGCGCAGCTTGTCGACGCGCTGGCGAAGTTTCTTCTCCAGCGTCACCGGGAGTTGCGTGGAGTCGACCAGCTTGCGCAGGTCCTCCCCCTCTCGCAGCAACTCCGCGCTGCCCGCGGCGGTACGCGCGGACGGCTGGTACGGCTCGCGTCCGAGCATATGATGGAGGATCGACTTGGCGGCTTCCTTGTCGGGAATCAGCCCGCGCGCGTTCACGTCCGGATCGAGGTGCGAGTACGGCGGCAGCGGCGAGCCCACGCACGAGGGACAGCCGCCGTTGCACGCGCAGTGGTCGAGCAGTTCGAGGCACGCGGGCAGGATCTCGTCGATGAGTTCGTACGCCTTGAGCGCGAACCCCAGCCCGCCCGGGAAGCGGTCGTGTACGAAGATGCCGGGCGCGTTGGCGGCGGATGAATCCACCGACGCCCCCACGTCCATGGTGTCGCACATGGCAAACAGCGGAATCACCTCGCGGATCACGTTGGAGATCCCCAGCAACCCCTCGCGCGGCACGCGGCCAGCCTGTTTGGCCAGCGCGTACGCCTCCGGGTGCGGCAGGAGCCACATGCCGGTGGTGTCGAGCGTCTGCGCGGGGAGGTCGAGTGCGCCAAACCCCAGCGAGTCGCGGCTGCCGAACTTGATCTTCTTGAACATGTAGGTCACCGACGTCACCGACAGGTCGCCCCAGTGGATCTCGCTGGCGTGCTCGCTCTTGTGCAGTTCCTCGTTCTCGATCTTGATCTTGGTCTCGGTGATCGACTGCGTGTAGTAGTCGGTGTCTTCCTTCTGCACCCACGCGATCTTCTTGCGAATATCCAGCTCGTTGACGAAGTACGTCTCGCTGCCGTGGATGTAGACGGCCTGCGGGTGCAGCTGCTGGAAGGCGCCGCTCTCGTCGATGGTGCCGATGACGCGGCTGTGCTCGTTGGGAACCGCCTTCAGCCCCTCGGCCGCCATGGCCGCCGACGTCCCTATTATGATGGTGTACACGTCGTCGCCGATGTTGCGCAGGCTCACGTCGGCGCTGGGGTAGTTGGGCCCGCTCCAGAAGAACTGCCCGCCCTGCTGGCGCACCTGGCGGTCGTCTTCCAGCAGCTTCAAGATGGGCCCGCAGTAGGCGCCGAACTGCTCCCAGTCTTCTTTTCGAATGGGCAGCTCGAACGCCGCCGCGCGCACGTGGCTCAGCACGATGTGCGCGTTCAGGGGATCGATGACCGCGTTCTCGGGCGAGCGCCCGAAGAAGTAGTCCGGGTGCTTGGCCATGTACTGGTCGATGGGCGAATCGTACGGCAGGAGGATCACGAGCGACGCGTCCGCGCCGCGGCCCGCGCGCCCGGCCTGCTGCCACACGGATGCGATCGACCCGGGATAACCCACCAGCAGTGCCGCCTCCATGCTGCCGATGTCGATGCCGAGCTCCAGCGCGTTGGTGCTCACCACCGCCTTGAGTTCCCCTCCGAACAAGGCGCGCTCGATCCTGCGCCGTTCCTCGGGCAGATACCCGCCGCGGTAGCTCTTGATGAGTTTGGCACGCGACGGCGAGAGCTTCGTCACGAACTCCTGCGCGTAGCGGGCCACCACTTCGCTCACCACGCGTGCGCGCACGAAGGCGATGGCCTGGTGGTCCTGCGCCACCAGTTCGGAGAGGATGCGCGCCGCTTCCACGTTGGCGCTCTTTCTTTCCACACGGTCGTCTCCGAAGAACGGCGGGTTCCAGATGGCGAACGCCTTGGGTCCGCGCGGCGAACCGTCGTTCTCCACCACCTGCATGGGACGGCTGGTGAGGCGTTCGGCGAGCTCCTTCGGGTTGCGGATGGTGGCGGAGCAGCCGATGAATGTCGGTTTCGCCCCGTAGTGCTCGCAGATCCTATTCAAACGCCCCAGCACGTGCGCCACGTTGGATCCGAAGGTGCCGCGGTAGGTATGCACCTCGTCGACCACCACGTACTTGAGGTTGGCGAGAAAACGCGCCCACGTTCCGTGGTTGGGGAGGATGCCCGAGTGCAGCATGTCGGGGTTGGTGAGCAGCACGTTGGCTTCGTTCTTGAGCTTGCGGCGCGCGTTGGGCGGCGTGTCGCCGTCGTAGGTACCGGTGACGAGCGGCAGGCTGGGGTCGGTTTCGAGGTAGCGCGTCAGCGTGCGCAACTGGTCCTGCGCGAGCGCCTTGGTGGGATACAGGTACAGCGCGCACGCGTCGGGCTCGGCGAGAATCGCCTCCAGCACCGGCACGTTGTAGCAGAGCGTCTTGCCGCTGGCGGTACCCGTCACCACCACCACGTGCTCCCCCGCGCGCGCGTGGCGGATGGCGTCCGCCTGGTGGGTGTAGAGCCGGGTGATGCCGTCGGTGTTGATGGCGGCGGCGATGCGCGGGTGCACCGGCGGGTCGAGGGGCGCAAACCTCGCCGGCCGC
>JAOUHG010000088.1 GCA_029865265.1 Candidatus Krumholzibacteriia bacterium
ACTGGGCCCCAGCCGCCAGTCGACACCGGCGGACATGAACTTGCTGAAGTTGGAGTCGATGTCGACGTTCCAGCGCCGGATGCCGTCCACCAGTTCTCCCGCGAAAACCTCTTCGCTCCACAGGTAGCTCGTCCACAGGTAGGTCTGGTGCTTGAAACGCATCCACAGGCCCGGCTCCAGCCAGGTATCCTTGAACTCTCCTGCGTAGTTGTACTTTCTTCCCATCGCCAACTGAGGCTCGAAGCGCTCGACCACCGGGTTGGTGTCCCACTGGAACATGTAGCCGTTCCAGAAATTGGCGATGCGGTAGTTGTTGGACGTGATGAAGCCGCTTTCAGCGCGGAAGGTGGGTGAGAAATCCCCGTACCACAGCTCCGCGTTGTAGTGGCGCCCGTTGCGCGTCACCATGGTCTCGATGGCATGGCCGTAGAAGTTCTCGCCGTCGAAGGCGCCGGTGTACTCGCCGTCCTTGCCGAAGGCGATGTCGTTGAAATCGTCGGAGAGCAGTGTGTCCTCCGGTTCCTGCGTGTAGCTGCCGTGGACCTCGCCAAAGAAGGTGAAGTGCTCGTTGAGGCGCAGGCGGGTATCGACGCCGGCGGTGGTGTTGGAGCCGATGCCGTCGCGCAGGCGGCGGTCGGTGGCGAAGAAGCCGACGAACGACTCCTCCATCACGTCGCGCTTGTAGCGCAGGAGGTTGGACCACGTGTCGCCGGCCAGCGCGCCGCCGCTCTGCTCCTCGAAGGGCACGATGTATGGCGAGGTCTCGTCCATGGCGGTGAGAAACGTGAATGTGTTGCGGTTCGATTTTCCGGTGTACTTGCCCGCCGCGAGGGGGTCGTTGATGGAGCGCGTGTAGACCACGTCGATCATGGAGCGAAAGCGGTCTGCGCCTTCCAGGAAGAAGGGCCGCTTCTCCTCGTAGAACAGGGCGAAGGTCTGGTTGGCGTCGATCTGGGTGGCGTCCGCCTCGATCTGGCTGAAATCCGGGTTGTAGGTGACGTCCAGCGTGTGGTTGGGTGTGACACCATACTTGACGCCGACTCCGGCCTCGCCCTCGCCGGGGTCGTTCTGCCAGTTCAACGACGCGTCGTCGAGGCTGGCCAGGTTTCCGGACTGGCTGGCCAGCACGTAGGGGAGGATCTCCAGGTTGCGGCTCTCGTTGATGTCGCTGATGCCGTTCATGGTTCCCGCCTGGCAGAAGAAGCAGTTGTCATCGCGGGAGAGTGGTGCCCAGGAGTACTGCGCGCGGCTCTCGCGCGGGCGCGTGCGGAAGAAGTGCACGCCCCACTCCTGGCTTTCACTGTCCGGAAAGCGGATGCTGCGGAAAGGGATGGCGATCTCGGCGGTCCATCCCGAGTCCGTGAGCTGCCCGCCGGAGTACCACACGGCGTCGTAGCTGGTGTCCTCGTTGTTGCGCGACCGGAACAGGTCCCCCTGCACGCCGCGCGGATTGACCACGAACATGTAGCCGTTCTGCTGGTCGTGGAAAGTGTCCACCACGATCCCCGCCCAGTCGTCGGAGAACATGTTGTCGCGGTCGGTGATCGACGCGCGGATGGCCGCCGGGTTGTCGTCATGACACACGAAGCCGATGTAGAGGTTGTCGGCGTCGTAGGCGAGCCACGCCTCGGTGTCCACCGGCGGGCGTGTGTTGTCGCCCGGCTCGATCTCGCTGAAGTTGCCGATGCGCGTGGCGGTGCGCCACATGGGCTCGTCGAGACGGCCGTCGATCCGCAGCGCCTGCTGCAGGCGCTCCACCGAGATCTCGAGTTGGCTGTTGGGTGTGAACGCGGCGCTCGCCACGTCAACCGCGGCGGCGTCGGTCGGAGTGTCCGCCCACGCAGGAAAGCTCTGCGCCACGACAACCGCCGTGGCGGCAAGCAGGCGCGTCCAGTGATCGGGGCTGTGTTGTTTCATCTGGTTCCAGGGTTCGAGCCCGCGCGGCTCCCGTTTAGGACGTATTCGGCCCGGCCATGGTTTCGTGCAATCATTCGTGCGGATTTATCCCGCTGGACGAAACCCCCCGCCGGTGCCGGCTGGCCTACAGGAACACCCAATGGAAATAAAGGCAACAGGTTAACGATTGTGACGGGAAAGGCGCTTGCCGTGGAATGAGGTTTGCAATAGAATGATATTTAGGTATGACTAAACGTCCTGAGCCAGGCCATGTCCGAACCCGGCTGACCCAGTCGATGGAGAACTACCTCAAGGCCATCTTCGAGATCGCCGAGCACGCCGAGCGCGCCTCGACCTCTTCGATCGCCGAACGCATGGGAATCGCCCCGGCGTCCGTGACGGCCATGGTGAAGAAGCTGGCCGAACTCAACCTGGTCACGCACGAGCCGTATCAGGGTGTGCAATTGACGCCGGTGGGAGAAGTGGCGGCCGTGGAGGTGGTGCGGCACCACCGGCTCATCGAGAAGTATCTCGCCGAAGCACTGGGTGTCCCGTGGGACCAGGTGCACGACGAGGCCGAGAAGCTGGAGCACGTGATCTCCGAGGATCTGGAGGATCGCATCGCCAGTGCGCTCGGGGATCCCACCGTCGATCCGCATGGCGCGCCCATCCCGTCGCGCGATGGGGCCATCGCGCGCGTCGAAGCCCGGCGTCTGTGCGACGTGTCCGCCGAGGAGCACGTCGTGGTTCTCGAGGTTGACGACCGCGACTCCGCCCTGCTGCGCTACCTCGGCCAGCGAGGGCTCTACCCGGGGACGGGCGTCGAAGTGCTGCACGTGGAACCCTACGGAGGATCACTGACGCTTCGCATTGGCGACGGAGAGTTTTCGATCGGGCGGGAGGCCGCCGCAGAAATACGGGTGACGACATGATGGATTCACCTCTGCTCAATCTCATTCTGTTCCTGCTGGGTGGGGCGCTGGCCGCGGCCGTCTTCTGGCCGGGCCGGGGTC
>JAOUHG010000089.1 GCA_029865265.1 Candidatus Krumholzibacteriia bacterium
TCAGCACCGGCGCCGCGCCAATGGACGCACACCACAGCTTCCACTCCGTGGCCAGCATGGTCCCATCCCAGGAAAGCGCGTGCAGCGTATTGCCGATCTTGCCCGGGGCGGGTGGCGTGGTGACCCACGACTCGCTGAACCGGCCGGTCAGCATGGTGCCGCCCGGCAGGTCGGTCGAGAAGTAGGTCCCGGTCATCGGAGGATTGGCGGCGGCGCTGCCCGCCACCAGAACAAGACAGACAATCGATAGCAGAATACGGTTCATTGGTATTGCTACCTTTCTCCACCCAACAAACGGGGCTATATTACGACATTTTGGTCCTTTTTCCCAGCGGATTCGGCCGTCTTCTAACCTCTAGATTTTTCATTGGTTTCCGCTATAATCAGCCCAGCTTCCGCCGGGGCGTCCCCATCCCCGCGGAGTCCCCGACAAGCCAGCTAAGGAGTCATCATGATCATTCGAAGGACCGCGCGGGCCGCGCTTGTGCTAGCGGCAACCGCTGCGCTCTGCGCCGCCGCCGGCTGCAACAAGAAATCCGAGACGGCCAGCGAGGCCGAGACTGCCGTGCCTTTCCATCACCTTTCCGCGGACAGCGTGAAGCAGGAGATCGCGCGCTTCGCGCCGGTCGAGATCACGTACGACGATACCATCCTCTCCGCGGCCGAAGCCGACGCCCTCACCAAGCTGGTGGGCGCCGCGCGCATCATGGACGAGATCTTCCTGACCCAGGTCTGGTCTGGAAACATGCAGATGCGCGACGATCTCCGCGCCGCCGCCGACAAGGCGGGCTCGGGCCCGTCCCTGGCAGGCGATCTCTACCACCTCTTCCGTATCAACATGGGGCCGTGGCTGCGGCTCGAGCACGACCGCCCCTTCATCGGCGCCATGGCAAAGCCGGAGGGCGCCGGGTACTACCCCCAGGATATGACCAAGGAGGAGTTCGAGGCGTTCGTGGAGACGCACCCCGACCAGAAGGACGCCTTCCTCAGCTACTTCACATGCATCCGACGCAGCGAAACGGGCGGTCTCGAAGCGGTTCCGTACAGCACGTTCTATGCGCCCATGCTCGACCAGGCCGCACACCTGATGATCGAGGCGGCCGACGTTCTCTCCTCCCCGGAGGCAAAGACGCAGTTCGCCAACGGCGTGGACTACACCACGCTGGTCAGGTTCCTGCGCAGCCGCGCGGCGGCCTTCGAATCCAACGACTACTTCCAGAGCGACATGGACTGGATGGACGTGAAGGACAACATCCTCGACGTCACCATCGGTCCCTACGAGGTGTACGAGGACGGTCTCTTCAACTACAAGGCGGCGTTCGAGGGCGTCATCGCCATCCGCAATCCCGCGGACAGCAAGCGCCTGGAGGAGTTGAAGAACTTCCTGCCCGCGATGGAGCGGAATCTTCCGATTCCAAATGAGATGAAGAACATGAACCGCGGCACTGACTCGCCCATCAGCGTGATCGACGTGGTGTGCGCGGGCGGCGACATCAAGGCGGGTGTGCACGCGATTGCGTTCAACCTGCCCAATGACGAGCGCGTGCGCGAAGCCAAGGGCTCCAAGAAAGTCATGCTCAAGAACATCTCGCGCGCCAAGTACGACAAGATCCTGGTGCCCATTGCCAACGTCGTGCTGGATCCGTCGCACATGGAGCATGTGAACTTTGAGAGCTACTTCAACTTCTCGCTCTACCACGAGCTGGCGCACGGTCTGGGACCGGGCACGCTGACGCTGGCCGACGGCACCCGTACCACCGTCAACCAGGTGCTGCAGACGCTCTATTCGCCCATCGAGGAATGCAAGGCGGACGTGATGGGCATGTACAACGGCGCGTTCCTGGTGGAAAAGGGCTACATCAAGCAGGAAGAACTGAACCGGATGTACATCGGGTTCCTGCCCGGGCTGTTCCGTGCCGTCCGCTTCGGATTGCACGAGGCCCACGGCAAGGGCAACATGATGCAGTACAACTGGTTCAAGGATCAGGGCGCGATCGTGCACGACCCGGGGACGGATCGCTACACGGTGGTGCTCGAGAAGATGCCCGAAGCCGCCCGCTCGCTCACCCGGGAGCTGTGCCTGCTGGAAGCCCGTGGCGATTACGCGGCGGCCGAGGCATTCGTGAACAAGTGGGGCGCGGTGCCGCCGGAGGTGGAGCGCATCGTCGGCAAGCTCTCGAACATCCCGACCGACGTCGAACCGCTCTACGACCGGGCCTCGATGTAGCCCACCGGCCCGACACCCTTCATTCGGACCGGCGCCCGGGGTCGCGTACCCCGGGCGCTACGTCCGGCCGTAAGCAACGTGGCAAAGAAGAAACCGAGGAAGACGCCGTCCCCGCCGCGGGACGTTGATCAGACGGAGGCGCCCCTCCCGGCGCCGGACGGCGACGGGCACGCCGGCCTCCTGGTGGGCATCACCGCGGCCACCGCACTTGTGGTGGCGGTGGCCGCCTTCCTTCCCGCCGTGCGCCTGTGGGGAATCAACCACCTCGCCTTCCTCCCGCTCCCGTTTCGCATCGCTTCCCTGTCCCTGATCGCACTCGCGTTCCTTCCGCCGGTTGCGCGCGGCCTCTACCAGGGCGGCGCCACCGCGCTCGAGCGCGCAGCGGGGTTGCGTACGCGGCCCGGGGCCATGGTGGCGCTGGTGGCCATCGCGGTGGCATCGACGGTGGTCTTCTACAGCTTCCGTTCCGCCACCAACCTGCTCGGCGACGGGCAGCTCATCGCACAGTCCTTTGAAGCCGCCGAAGAGGGTCACGACCAGGTGATCATGCGCAGCGCGCGTGCCATCGTCACCGAAGAGGGCATCGCGCCGGGTGCCACCCTTCTCTACTACGGCGCCATCAAGACACTCAAACCCTTCA
>JAOUHG010000090.1 GCA_029865265.1 Candidatus Krumholzibacteriia bacterium
CTTGAGCTGGTTGATCTGGAAGACGAGCTCGGCCTTGGCGCGCAGTTCCACGTCCGGCACCACGCGCGAGAGCTTCTGCGCCATGAGGCGGTAGGTTTCTTCGACGGTGGCAGCGTGGATACTCATTTGGCTTCAATCAGTTGGGGGCCCGGCAAAGATACCCAATCCGGGCGTGAACCGCAATTGCTCCGGAACGTTTGACGGGTGCCCGGCCGGGGGTTATACTTCCTTCAGCCGCCAGTACAATCCGTCGCCGGTGCCCCGCCCGCCAGTGTTGGTCCACTCTCAACACGAAGGGAGCACGCATGATACGCTTCCGGTGCCTTATTCTTCCCGTTCTGTTCCTGTCCGTCTCGCTCGCGCTGGTCCTCGCCGCGGCCGCGCGGAGCCCGTTACCGGCCAGTAAGGGCGGTGTCGGCCCCAACCGGATTCTCATCCTGGACGGGTCCCCGGTCCACGACGCGGGCAACCTGTGGGTGCATGCCTCCAACTTCGGCATGATCGGCTCCTGGCCCGGTGCCAACCTGCCTTTCTCCTTTGCCCCCTCCGCGCAGTGGCCCGGGGGATCGAACGTCGAGTATCTCTATACGGCCGGGCTGTGGGTGGGCGCGCTGGTGAACGGCGTGCCTGCCGTTTCAACCGCTGCCTACGAGTTCGAGTTCCGGCCCACGGCGGATCCGCGCGACATCGTGTACTACTCTGTTTTCGGTGCGCTGGGGGGCAAGCGCATTCCCTCCATGATGGCCGATGATGATGGGGACGGGCTCATCGACGAAGACCGCCTCGACGGCTTCGACAACGACGGCGACGGGCTCATCGACGAGGACTACGCCGGCATCTCCGACCAGATGCTGAGCCGCGTTTTTCGCGACGACACCCCGGAGGCGACCCAGGTTTATCCCCAGCACAATCCCATGCACCTGTCGGTGCGCGAGGAGAGCTACCAGTTCAGCAATCCCGACTACGACGACTTCGTCGGCTTCACCTTCTGGATTACCAACGACGGCAATGTCACCGCGAGCGACGCGTACATCGCGCTGTTCGCCGACGGCGACGTCGGCAACCGCACTACGCCGAACTACTGGGAAGATGATGGTGTCGCTTTCAGGAATGATATCAGCGTCGACCTCGGCCCGCATGGCACGCAGGCGTACGACTTCATGTACATGTTCGACGACGACGGCGATGGTGGTGAGGCGTCCGGCTACTGCGGTTTCGTGATCCTGGATCACCCCGTAGACCCGACGGGCTCGACGGCTCCCACGCAGGTGGGCGCGGTGACATTCCGCAACTTCCACCCGGGTGCATCCTTTGAGAACGGGGGAGACCCGACCAATGACTTCGAACGGTACGAGGTGCTTTCGAGTCAGAGTATCGATCGCAACCCCGTCGTGCCTTTCGATGCGCGCGGGGTGGTCGCCGCCGGCCCGTTCAACATCGCGCCCGGGCAGACGGTTTCGTTCACGTGCGCGCTGGTGGCGACGCCGCGCGGCGACTTCACCAACGTGCAGCGTGCGGCGACGGCATACCACGGGCTCTGGTTCGATCTCGACGGCGATCCAAACACGGGCATTGGCGGGAAGGAACACCAGGAACACTGGTACCTGCCCAACGACAACCCGGTGCCGGTGGCGATTACGAGCTTCGAGCCGCGTGTGGCGGATGGGGCGGTGCACCTGGAATGGGAGACATGGTCCGACGAGGGCCTGGCCGGTTTTGAGATCCTGCGTGCAACCGGATCGGGCGATCTGCGCGCGCTGGGCGACGGGATGCTCCCCGGGAACCAGCACGACTACGTCGACCGTTCGGTGGAACCGGGAACTCGCTACGACTACCAGCTGGTCGCGCACGGCGCGGAGGGCTGGACCACGGTGTCAGCGCGCGTGAGCGCCACCGTTCCGCGGGCAGGACTCGCGTTGCGCCAGAACGTGCCCAACCCGTTCAGTACCGAGACCATGGTGTCCTTCACGCTGCCCGAGCGCGGCGACGTGAAACTCGCCGTCTATGATGTGGCCGGCCGCCGCGTGGCAACGCTCTTCTCGGGCGAACAGGGCGCGGGGGACCACAGTGTGGAGTGGAACGGGGTGGGCGACAACGGCGAGCGTGTGGGCGCGGGTGTTTACTTCGTTCGTATCGAAGCGGGCAAACAGACGGTCACACGCAAGTTGCTGGTGATGCGGTAGGGGCAGCTGCGCGGCCGCTACTCGTTCTTCTCGGTCCAGCGGCCCACGCGGCCGTCGGAGTGCGAGCGGGTGAGTTTGGCGTCCGCGTTGCTCCCCCAGCGGGCCTCGATTTCCTTCATCAACTCCGCCACCATGTCTTCCTCTTTCACCTTGCGGCTGATCTTGCCGTCCAGGTAGATGAGGCCCTCGCCGTCGCCGGCCGCAATGCCGATGTCGGCGCCGGCGGCCTCGCCGGGGCCGTTGACCGCGCATCCCATGACGGCGATGTTGATGGGATGGCGCAGGTGCGCGGTGCGTTTCTCCACCTCTTCGGCAATCTTGAACAGGTCGATACGGTTGCGTGCGCAGGTGGGACACGCGATGATGCGCGG
>JAOUHG010000091.1 GCA_029865265.1 Candidatus Krumholzibacteriia bacterium
GGCCAGCTCGGCCTTCGGAACACCGCAGTGGCTCGTGCACTCCACCGTCATGTCCACCGGACAGTAGGTGATGGTCGGATCCGTGGTGTCCTCGATGGTGACGCTGGCGGTGCACACGTCGGAACCACCGAGTTCGTCGGTGGCGGTGAACTGCACGTTCGTCACCCCCAGGCCGAAGAACGCGGGTGCGTCGTTGGATACGGTGAGGTCGCCGCAGCTTCCGGACGCCGTCGCGCCGCCCAGAAACGCCGCGATGGCCGGGTTCGTGGCGGGCGTGCCGCCATGCTGTGAGCACTCGACCACGATGTCGCCCGGGCAGGCGATCTGCACGCCGTCCGGAGCGTTTGCCTCGCGGCCGAACCACGTAAAATGGGGCTCGGCCGAGCCGCCGCCGCCGCCACCACGCAGGACGTGGCCGCTTGCCACCCAGGTATGGCCGAACGGATCGTTGCGGCGCGCGGTGTAGTAGTCGCCCCACCGGTTGTTGGTCGGGCCGTCGTCTCCCGCGGAAACCAGGTACGTCTCCGCGGGGGCGATGACGTCGCCGTTGTAGTCGTCGGCAATCATGGCGGCAATCGCCGGATACGGATAGGTTCCGTCACCGCCGCCGTACGCGAGCACACCACCCAGATCACCGTTGTCGTTGGGGTGGACCGCCGGGTAGGCCCACGCCGTGTTCGGGTTCCAGATCTGCCCCTGGTCCGACAAACCCAGGCCGGCTTCGTTGAACACCGCATAGCGCACGTTGGGCCACGTGAAGCCACCGCCCTGCGCGGAGCCCCACATGAAGCCCACCTTGCCCCCGGCGACCCAGGCGGTGAGGATGTCGTTGAAGTCGCGAGCCACCCAGTCGGTTCCGTCCGGACTGGGGGCGGACGAACCGAAGTAGTACTGGTCAACGTCGCGCTCAACCGAGCTGAACGCGCCACCCTCGGCCCAGGAGTAGATACGCAGCGTGTTGTCATCCACCTGCGTACCGACGTACATCGTTCCCGCGGCACCGTGCGTGCAACGCACATTGGGGCGCGAGGAGGCAAACGTTGCCCCAGACGCGCTGACACCATTGGCAAGGTCGTCAAGGCTGAGCCTTATCACGCGGGCACCGTCGCTGGTGGTGCTCCCGGTTCCGAAGTTGGTCGTGATGTAGAGGAAGTTGTCGCTGGCGGAGAGATCCGGAAAGTCAAAGTTGTTTCCGCTGGCGTAGCCGAGGTCCTGTGCCGAGATGTCGTACCACCACCAGTCGGCTATGTTGGTGGTCGGATTGTCGGAAACCGCCAGCCGCACGATGTTGTTGTTGCTGCCGTCACGGCTGTACTGCAGATACCAGCAGAAAATGCCGCGGCTGGGCTCGTAGTAGACAACCTGATCGCAGCAGAACCCGCCGGCCGCGGTGGGAAAGAACGTGGCCGGATTCACAAATGTGAAATTCTGACCGCCATCCTGGGAAATCGAAGCGTACCAGTTGCCCGTGTAGACCACCTGGTTGCAGGACATTCCCAGACTGGGCTCGTTGGTCGACGAGGTCGAGTTGTTGGTGAACGCGTCGATCATCGTGGTCTGGCGGAAGAAGGTGAAATCCCCTGGTGCCGCCGCCCCCCCGGGGGCTCCCGGGATAACGGTTTCCACCTCGGTCTGCGGCGATCGATACAGCACACCACTCGCCGAGGGATCGCTGGGAACGAAATGGCGCTCGCGCCGCTGCTCGTACAGCAGGTCGATTGCCTTTTCGCGCTGCTCTATCTCGTACGGAGTCAACTCGGCAGACGCCTGGATGAGCGGTTGCGTCTGCACCCGATGTGGATTCAACACGAAACTCTCCACGGCGAACGCGGGCGACACGAGCATCGTCGCACAGATCACCAGGAGTACGGGTATTATGGGATGCCTCTTGCTCATTGTGACACTCCTTCACCGTCCGCGGGCGCGGATGGCGGATTGCCGACGCCGAGGCTCAGGTTCGGGCCGTGGGGGCGTCGTACCGTGGACTCAGGTACTACTGGAAGATGGAACACGATGTCCCGGTCGACGAGGTCGCTTCCCCCAGGGACCGGGATCGTGCGCGGATATTGTACCTTCCCGGGCGCACAGATTCAACCCCCCCTGCGCGATGTTCTGCTTCCAGCAGCGCGCCAGCAGGTCCCTGGTCGCAACACCCATCGGCAACAAGAAGCGGGCCCCCCGCAGGGGGCCCGCTTGTTCTCTTCGAGATGCCGGAGCAGACGGTCGTCTACTTCAGCATGACGATCTTACGCGTTTCGACGTATGACCCCGCGATCATGCGCACGAAGTAGATG
>JAOUHG010000092.1 GCA_029865265.1 Candidatus Krumholzibacteriia bacterium
CGATGATGTCTTTGTGAGCTGGCTGCCTCTCTACCACGATATGGGACTGATCGGCGCCTGGCTGGGAACCCTCTACTTCGGCATTCCACTGGTCGTCATGTCCCCGCTGACGTTCCTTGCCAGGCCCATCCGGTGGCTGCAGGCCATCCAGGCCTATCGCGGGACACTCTCGGCAGCCCCCAATTTCGCCTATGACCTCTGTATCGCGAAGATCGCCGACGAAGAGTTGGCCGGACTTGATCTCAGTTCGTGGCGACTGGCATTCAATGGCGCGGAAATGGTCTGGCCAGAGACACTGACGCGTTTTGGCAGGCGGTTTGCCCCCTACGGGTTCCACCCCGAGGCACTCGCCCCGGTCTATGGGTTGGCCGAGTGTTCCGTGGGACTGGCCTTTCCACCATCCGGCCGCGGCCCGCTCATCGATCGTGTCCAGCGAGCCTCCTTCATGCATACCGGTCGCGCGGTCCCCACCGAGTCCGACCAAGCCTCCGCACTGTCTTTTGTGTCTTGTGGGCCACCCTTGCGCGGCCATGAATTGCGCATCGTGGATAGCTCCGGCCGTGAGCTGGATGAACGGCAAGAGGGCCGAGTGGAGTTCAGAGGGCCATCGACCACGCGCGGCTATTTCAATAATCTCCGGGCCACGGCGCAGCTGTTCAGGGACGGGTGGCTTGATAGTGGAGACCGGGGGTACCTCGCCGGCGGCGAAGTGTTTCTCACGGGACGCGTGAAGGACATCGTCATTCGTGGCGGGCGCAACATCTACCCCCACGAAGTGGAGGAGGCGGTGAACGAGATACCGGGGATCAGAAAGGGCTGTTGTGTCATCTTCGGCAGTCCTGATCCGGCCTCGGGAACCGAACGGCTCGTGGTTCTCGCTGAAACACGCGAGAAGGGCCAGCGTGAACGACAGCAGCTGCGCGAGGCGATTAACGAAGCCGTCGTCGAGGTGTTGGGCGAACCGGCCGACCAAGTGGTGCTGGCACCACCGCGGACTGTGCTCAAGACCTCCAGCGGTAAGTTGCGCCGTTCCGCCACGCGAGCA
Source organism: Candidatus Krumholzibacteriia bacterium (assembly GCA_029865265.1). NCBI lineage: Bacteria > Candidatus Krumholzibacteriota > Candidatus Krumholzibacteriia > Candidatus Krumholzibacteriia bacterium. The sequence goes on from JAOUHG010000092.1 coordinate 1,046, forward strand.
CTCTTCGAGGCGGGAATGGTCGGTGAGCACAGGCGTCCCGGATGGTGGCAGGTCGCCAGTCTCGCTGCGGGCGCAGTGATTCCCCAGTTGCAGCGTTGGGCGACAAGGGCAGTGGATGTGGTGTTTGCGGTCTGGGCCTGGGCCGTGCTCTGTCTGGTGGCGCCAATGGTCTGGCTCGTCACCAGTGTCACCACGCGTCCTGCTTGGGCTTGGGGCGTCGGCCGGGCCGGCGCGCGGCTATTAATACGGTTGACCGGAACGCCACTCACGGTGAGCGGACTGGAGCATGTGCCGCGCGGGACGCCTTGTGTGCTGGTAGTGAATCACGCCAGCTACCTCGACGGCATGGTTCTGATGGCAGCGCTGCCAGAACCGTTCGGCTTCGTCGCCAAGCGCGAATTGCGTGAGCAATTCATTCCGCGCGTCTATCTCCAGCGCCTGGGTGCAGAATTTGTTGAGCGCTTTGCCGCCCACGAGAGTGTGGAGGATGCTCGGAGGCTGGAGGTCGCGCTACGCGCCGGACGTGCGTTGGCGTTCTTCCCCGAGGGCACATTCACCCGTGTGTCCGGATTGCGGCCCTTCCGGATGGGAGCCTTTGTTGTGGCAGCCAACACGGGCGTCCCGGTCGTCCCGGCAGCGATTTGCGGAACGCGCACGATGCTGCGCGACGGCCGATGGTGGCTCCGGCGTGGCACGATCACCATCACGTTTGGCGCACCCTTGCTGCCTGTTGCGGACGCGCGCGATGCCTTTGCAGCAGCGGTGGTACTGCGCGATGCAGCCCGCGCTCATATTGTGCGCCACTGCGGCGAGCCGGACAGCCAATGAGAACCGCGTCAGGTCTTCCTCTCGGCGCCACAGCCGCGGGTTTCGAAGGTCGTTGAGCAGCCGGAATGTTGCGTCCCACCCACCAGGCAAGTGCGGGAGCTTGGAGAACGGATCACGTACGTAGCGATGCACAAAAGCAGGATCACCTCAAGGCTCTGCCGGTATGGTGATCGTTCAAATAGGTCAATAGTCAGGCCTGACACTATTTTTAATGGCGTAACGGTACCTCATTCGGGCTCAACGACCTCGAGGCGCTCATGAATGTCGCCTTTGAGGCGAAGGAGTGGATCACCGCTCATGCCCTGAAGCGCTGAGCGGTCTCAGGGAAGCCTCCGGTCCTCCC
>JAOUHG010000093.1 GCA_029865265.1 Candidatus Krumholzibacteriia bacterium
GACCGCAGCTCGCAGGCGCAGAAAGCCGTCAGTGGCCGGCCGGCGGCCCCGATGAGGCGTTGCACTTCGCGGAAACCGTCAGCGAGCGGAATCGGCTCGCGGAAGCTGACGCGTTCGATGGAAAATCCCGGATCGGCGGCCACGCCTCCCGAATACTGGAATACGGCGGGGATGTAGCGATAGCCGCCGGGTGTGAACGAGACGGTACTCGGCATCGGGCGCTCCTGCGCGGACAGAGCAGCGGGGCAATTGCATCGGAAAACGATGCAGCCGGAACCCTACCACACGCCATGGCGGACTGAAGCAGGGCATCCAGCGGCTCTGTCGAGAAAGAACGGGCAGAGAAGTCGGGCCCAGCGAGCCGCGCGTTCGATTTCGATCGATTGCCTCACGACGCCCCCGCGGGGGGATGACGTACGGAATGTTTCGCACAAGTGATTGAAGGCTGGCGGCTCCGACTCAGGGTCTCTTGGTGATTGCGAGATCAACCGAGGAACCAGAGAAGGAAGCCACCATGAGTGAGGATACGCCGATTCCCGGCTCCCTCAACAACGTGATCCGGATCGACGACGAGCGGATCAAGGGACATCTGGACCGGGTCGTTCGCGGCACGGTCGAGGAGACTTTGAACTCGCTGCTGGATGCGGAAGCGGACCGGCTGTGCAACGCGCAGCGCTACGAGCGCACCGAGGCGCGTCGCGATACACGGGCCGGCCACTACGAGCGCCAGCTGGAGACTAAGGCCGGCGAGGTGACGCTGAAGGTGCCGAAGTTGCGGCGCCAGACGTTCGAGACAGCCATTATCGAGCGCTACCGGCGGCGCGAGGCGTCGGTCGAGGAGGCGCTGATCGAGATGTACCTGGCGGGCGTTTCGGTGCGGCGCGTGGAGGACATCACGGAGGCGCTGTGGGGCACGCGCGTGTCGCCGTCGACGGTCAGTGATCTCAACAAGAAGATCTACGCGACGATCGAAGCGTGGCGGAACCGTGCGATCGAGGGCGAGCACCCGTATGTGTATCTCGACGGCATCGTGATGAAGCGGACGTGGGCGGGCGAGGTCAGGAACGTCTCTCTGCTCGTCGCGATTGCCGTGAACAGCGAGGGTTTCCGCGAGATCCTGGGCATCGTGGAGGGCGCGAAGGAGGACAAGGCGGGCTGGTCCGGCTTCCTGAAGCACCTGAAGGAGCGCGGCTTGAAGGGCGTGCGGCTGATCATTTCGGACGCCTGCATCGGGCTCGCCGAGAGTGCCGCTGAGTTCTTCCCCGACGCGGCCTGGCAGCGCTGCACGGTGCACTTCTATCGCAACGTCTTCAGCCATGTGCCGCGTCCGAAGATGCGGGAGGTTGCGGCGATGCTCAAAGCGATCCACGCCGCCGAGGATGTGCAGGCGGCACGCGAGAAGGCTCGGCAGGTGGTCGTCAAGCTGCGCGACCATCGCCTGACCAAGGCCGCCGAACTCGTCGAGAGCGGGATCGAGGAGACGCTGGCGTACTATGGCTTCCCGGAGGAGCACTGGCGGCGCATTAGGACGAACAACCCGCTGGAGCGCATCCTGCGCGAGATCCGGCGGCGCACGCGGGTGGTCGGCGCGTTCCCCGACGGTGAGAGCGCGTTGAACCTGGCGGCGGCGCGCCTCAGGCACGTCGCGGGAACGGAATGGTCGACCAAGCGGTATCTATCGATGGAGCTCCTTCAGGGCCAGCAAGCCCTGCCCACGACCGCCTGAGCCCGGGCCGGACGCCGCTCAGCAGAAATCAAATGTGCGAAAGAAACTGGACAGTACCCATCGGCACGACGAGACGTGCGGTGCTGCCCGAAAGCCGACGACGATGGACGAGGGCAGTGGGTCATCGAAATCGATGGGTGCGCGTTCGTCCATGTCGGCTGCAGTCCGACACAGAAAATTCAAGTCCGGCGCGGTGCGCCAGCTGCGGTAATGTGGATTTGCTCTCTGATGCAATGATCGCGAGGCAGCTTTATGCGAGTCGAGCGGACGGTCCGACCCGCAAGCAAGGCTACCGGGTGGACTGCAGATACCTATCTCACTTCCCGACGTGGCAATCTTGCAAGGAGGCAAATCGGAAGAGCCGCCACAGCAACTAATGTGTACATTGTGAACGCATTCAAGTAGCCGATCATCGCCGA